>JANPIB010000020.1:0-12846 GCA_031424775.1 Chitinophagales bacterium
CATCAACATCTTGATTAAAGGAGTTTATATTTATGGTTTACCGACAGGGATAATCTTTTATAAATGATTTTAAAGAAGGCAAACGAGTTTCAAGAAGCTAGCAACACAGCTGTTTTTACAACCAAGTATGTTATTAATGATAAGAAGCTGATTACATGTGTAACACATGATGAGGAAGATGGTGCATGGCAATTTTTCAGCAGTGACGAATTTGACAACTATCAGGATGTTGCGATGATTGTATTATTAGACGAGATAATCGCCATGGATCCTTCCGTTCTGGAATTAGCAAGTATGCCAGTGGGATATTATGCAATTAGGGAAACAGCTAGTGATGAGTGGAGCATACAGCAAAAAGTAAATTCCTAAGGTAACAGCTAAAGAGGTGAGTTTACAGCTTCAGAAATATACTTTGAAGCTAAAAATACTCTTCAATCAACTTCAGAACGTTGAAGTCAGTGACACAACAGACGATGCCATAGAATACTAAAGCTGGCTATACAACTTTCTCCTACTCAGCCCACAAATTATTCGGATACATTTCCTGATCTACCAACTTAGTAACACTGGCTTGTACAGAAGGTGCATCTTCTTTATACGTAACGCCAAACCATTGTGCCGTTGTAGGAATTACTTTGATTGTTCCTTTGCCAGATTTGGTGAACTCATCAGCAACGATCGGTATAAAAAATTCTGATTTGGGGCTAGCCATATCCTTATCCAGGAATTCGTTGAAAGATTGCTCCATGATGTCAAAAACACCAGGATGAAATCCCCAGAAGTTCATGCTCACACTGCTATTCTCATCTACTTCATGTGCACCACTTTCATCTTCATAAGTGATCTTTCCATTTTCACCACGGTAGATCTTCGTTCTTTCAGCAATGGAAACTAAATTGTTTTCAGCATCAACTTCACAAACACCACGGCTCACACTTCCATTCTCACTTAAAGTTCTCTTCAACTCATATCCAACAATACAATATTTCTCCGGTGAGCATTCATGCTTCAAAAATTCATAAGCTTTTACGAAAGCATCCTGACCATAAAAATCGTCAGCATTAATTACAGCAAAAGTTTCGTTCACTGTGCCTTTGCAACAAAGTACAGCATGAGCTGTTCCCCAGGGCTTGGTTCTTTCTGCAGGAATTTCTCTGTCGCCAACATAACTTTCCAACTTCTGAAAAACATAGTCGGTTGCGATCTTGCCTTTCAGCTTCGGCTCGAATTTACTTTTGAAAGCTTCTGCAAAATCTTCACGGATAATGAACACCACTTTTCCAAATCCTGCACGGATGGCATCATAAATAGAATAATCCATAATTGTTTCACCGGAAGGTCCGAAAGATTCTACCTGCTTCATACTTCCATAACGGCTTGCCATTCCTGCTGCTAAAATCACGAGAGTTGGTTGCATATCCTGGTTATTTTTGCGGCTGCGAAACTAAAACACGAAAGGTTCTCAGCCAATTATAATGTTAAACGCCAACACTATACAAATACAAAGCCTTAAATCTGGTTGGTGTAAAAATTTACAGGTTGATGTACTGAGATTAGATCAATTGCACCCTGTAGTAAGTGGGAACAAGTACTTCAAGCTCAAATACTATCTGCAAGAGGCAAAAGTATCATCAAAAAAAACAATTGCCACTTTTGGTGGAGCTTATAGTAACCATATCGTAGCAACTGCTTTCGCCTGTAAAGAAGCAGGGTTGCAAAGTGTTGGAATCATCAGAGGTGAAAAACCTCCCCAACTTTCTGATTCTTTGGAAGAAGCTTTGGCTTATGGAATGAAATTGATATACGTTAGCCGAGAATCATACAAAAACAAAGCACACATCATTCACGAATATGCTAAAGAGAACTGGTTCTGGATAGATGAAGGTGGATATGGCTTCACCGGCATGTTGGGAGCAAAAGAGATACTCACTTCAGCAGATACATCATCTTATACACATATTATTTGTGCCTGCGGAACTGGAACAACTTTGGCAGGACTGGTAGAAGCAGCTTTACCTCATCAGGCATGCATCGGAATTAGTGCATTGAAAGGACATGTAGAGCTTAGAAAAGAGGTGATGAATTTGATAGCGATGCAACATCAGGATAAGAGCTTTGAAGTAATACATGATTATCATTTTGGTGGATATGCAAAACATCCGGCAGAACTGATCAACTGGATGAATGAATTATGGAGAGCTGAGCAGTTGCCAACTGATATTGTGTACACATCTAAGCTGATATTTGCTGTGAAAGATCTGGTGGAGAAAGATCATTTTAATAACAAGCACAAACTACTAATAATACACAGTGGTGGATTACAGGGTAACAGAAGTTTGCCAAAAGGCACATTAGAATTTCTATAACAGCCCTGCCTCTATCTTTGTGTGAATCAAGGTACTTATGAATCGGAAATTGTTGGTTAGCCTGGTTTTAATTTTCACCTTCTGCTTCGTAAAAGCACAGGATACACTTCCAAATTTTACGCTTAGAGACCTTGGCAATAACAGGTTTCAGATCAGTTGGAATAACCCATTTGAAACAGTTGTACAGTTAAGTGTTCAACGTTCGTTCGATAGCCTGAAGAATTATAAGACGATCTTTTCACCTCAATCTCCCAATCTTAAACAAAATGGATTTGTAGATACCAAAGTTCCAGTTGGAACGAGAATGTATTACCGCATATTTTATGTACTTGCCGGAGGTTCTTACTTCTTCACCGTTTCTAAAAAACCAGGAAGTGGTGTGGAGATCAGCGGACCAAATGCAGGTGATCCGATAGAGCCGGAGCAACTGATAACAGTTAGGCTAAGAGAAACCATTATTGGTCAGTTTACGCAAAAGCAGTATTATAAATTTCGTGATTCGATCATCTATCAAACTAAGGATACACTTTACGCTATTACTGCGATAGATATTCTTATAAAGCCTTATGCCGCCAAACAAATGTGGAAGGCTTCGCAATATGTTTTCACTTCAAGAGATGGCTATATTAATGTGAAATTGCCACAGGCAAACTCAAGGCACTACAAGCTTATCTTTTTTGAGGAGGATGGAATAGAGTTGTTCCAGATAAACAGGGTAAAGGAGTCTTCACTGATAATAGACAAAGCTAACTTTGTACATTCCGGCTGGTTCTTGTTTGATTTGTATGAGAACGGTGCTTTGTTAGAGCGGAATAAGTTTTATGTGGCGAGAGATTTCTGAGAACAAGAATGTTTAAAAAATTTTGATATCTTATTTTTTTTTATTTGATTAGCAGTAAAATTTACTGTTATGAAACAGATTTAAAACCTTCTTTCTTGCATTTGTGCTAAGCGTAGGATTTTTCATCCAATGTTTTGCAACCTATTGTTCTTGTGAAACAGAGTTTCTTATTATAGATGGGGGACCTAGGCAAAGAACAGGGACTATCGTATGGCATTACATGACTTCAGGAGATTGTTCAGGTACTGCGTACAATTTTGGATCCGCGGAGATATATATAGACGGACAATTAGTCGATTACATCTATTATAGTAATGGGTTTACAAACCCTTGTTTTTCTCAAGCTTAAAAATTCCTTTTATGAAAACACAAATTTTATTAATACTTATTGTTTGTTTCTCAATCTCCTGTAGTCAGAGTAAAGATGTTCAATCTTCATTTGAAAAAGAGAAAGCACAATTAATTGCTGAAAGTGAAGGGATTAATAGGAAAGATTTACCCTATCAACAATTCAGTCCCTCAATTCAATTTCTTACTCCAAAAGAAAAGCCAGGCAAAACCATGCAGCAGCTTATTAATGAACAAAAGCTTTTTATTTCTAAATCTGGATTACCTGATATTACTGAAATAAATTCCTGGGTAGTAAAGCATAGTTATCAAGATGCTACCAACTTATACTTCAACTATATTCAAACATATAAGGATCACGAATACATTTCAACTTTCAAGCAATATGGAGGTTGGTTAATACTTAACAAATTAAAGCTTTTGAGTACTACCAATATGAGTTTAATAGCTTCTGTAACGGAGACTATGGCAGATGGAAAGTACCCAGGATATGGCTTACTATATTCTTCATTAGAATACTTAAAAAACAATAATTATTCTACGACAGAGGTTAAAAGAATTGCAAAAACAATATTAAGTTATTCAACTTCTGGCTACGATTATAATCAAACTGATCCTAATAGTGTAAAAGTGCAAGGGCTTCCGCCAAACCTTTCTGGCAAGATAGAGGAATCCGTTAAGAACCATTATATTCAAAAAAAAGAAGAACAGACTCTATATCTAACCAAGATTCAAGCTTTAGCAGCTAGCTAGAATTTATTCTTAAATGATAAGGATAGTTGGGTAGTCAACCAACTATCCTTACTTCAAATACCTTTTCAAAATTTCTTTTCACTTTTTCTTTTACATCTTCCATCGAAACTTTACTTCCAATTTCTTTCTCTAGTGAGGTCACTTGTTTGTTCTGAATTCCACAAGGGATGATATTGTTGAAATAATTCAGATCAGTATTTACATTTAGTGCAAAGCCATGCATGGTTATCCATCTGCTGCATTTTATTCCCATGGCACATATCTTTCGTTCTTTGCCTTTAACGCCAGGCTCTATCCAAACACCGGTTTCGCCTTTGCTTCTCTCTCCTGGCAGTCCATATTCAGCCATAGTGAGAATGATCACTTCTTCCAAACTTCTTAGGTACCAGCCAATATCAGTTTTGAATTTATCTAGGTCAAGAATTGGATAGCCCACCAACTGCTCCGGACCATGAAAAGTGATGTCTCCACCCCTGTTTATGTGAAAGAATTCGATGCCGTTGATCTTTAGCTCTTGCTGACTCATCAGGATATTCTCTTCGTTTCCGCTTTTACCTAAAGTATAAACCGGTGGATGTTCAACGAATAAAAGATAGTTGGTGGTTGATGGTGGTTGGTTGGTAGATGTTGGTTGATCGTTGATTGAAACATCTGGACTAACAGTCTCAAATTCTCGTAAAGCTGTCTTTACATCAATATTCCTTTTAAGCAAACTTTCCTGGTAATCCCAGGTTTCTTTGTAAGCCTTAATTCCCAAATCCTCGAAAATAACCTGCTGCATGGAGCAAAGTTAGAAGTTTCAAGTTTTTAGTTTCTAGTTTTTGGTTTAGCCATTATGCCAACATTAGACGAGTCAAAAATTCGTGTAATTCGTGTAATTAGTTGTAATTCGTGTTTTTATTTGCTTTATGATTGAAGAATCAGATTTGCCTCAGGAAGAACCAGTCGACGAACTTTACGAACGTCGAACTTTTACTATTGATAAAGGTCAGGAGCCTTTGCGTATTGATAAATGGATACAGATCAGAACGGAGAATATTACCCGAAATAAGATCCAACAAGGAATTGATGCCGGTTTTCTTACCGTGAACGGTAAACCCGTTAAAAACAATTATAAGGTGAGACCAGGTGATGAGATCATTTTGCTGAGTCTTTCCAATCCTGATGCTTCGGAGATCAGGGCTGAGCCTATTCCGCTGAACATCGTTTATGAGGATGATGCGATAATGATCATCAATAAGCAGCCTTATATGGTGGTGCATCCTGGAGTTGGAAATTTTTCAGGTACCATGCTGAATGGTGTGGCTTATCACCTGAAACAGCAGAATCCTAACCTGGACGAAGACAACCTGCCGAGGTATGGTTTGGTGCATAGAATTGATAAGAATACCACTGGACTGATCGTTTTAGCTAAAACTGCTGATGCTGCAGCTCATCTTGCAAAGCAATTTGCTGTACACACGGTAGATAGAAAATATGTTGCTCTTGCCTGGGGTGATATGGAACAGGAAGAAGGAACAGTGAATGCTCATATTGCACGTCATCAACAGTACAGGAAACAGTTTCATGCTTATCCTGACGGTGATATTGGGAAACATGCCATAACCCATTACAAAGTACTTGAACGTTTCAACTATGTTACGCTGGTTGAATGTGTGCTGGAGACCGGAAGAACCCACCAGATCCGTGTTCACATGAAACACATTGGTCATACCCTGTTCAATGACTTTGAGTATGGAGGAGACCGAATTTTAAAAGGTACTATCTACACCAAATACAAGCAGTTTGTTGATAATTGCTTTGCCATCTGTCCGAGGTGTGCTTTACATGCTAAAACGCTGGGATTTATTCATCCTGTTTCCAACCAGAAGGTGATGTTTGAAAGTGAACTGCCGGATGACATGACTGGTGTAATAGACAAGTGGAGAAGGTATGTGAAGAACAAGGATTTTAGTTCTGAGGGCTGAGTTTTTTGAACCACAAAGACACGAAGGCACAAAGATTCACTAAGACTTTGTGTTACTTAGAGTCTTTGAGCCTTTGTGGTTCAATCTGTTGAATAAAGAACAGGAAGTACAAGAGTCCCGTACATACGGGAAGTAAAGCCAAATAGTAGCATTGGTTTCTGGTCAACCACCTTGATTCCCAATGTTTTGAACCCTATCCCCCGATTGTAAGTAAATACATGTAGCTACGTCAATAATCACATCGGTGGAAAAGTAGCAAAAGTGCAGATGGAAGTTTAAGACTAAATTTGACCTCCGCAAACAACATAAAACAAAATATATGGCTTTAGAATTTACAGACGCAAACTTTCAAACGGAAGTGCTGGACAGCGATAAATTGACTGTAATTGATTTTTGGGCTGAATGGTGTGGACCTTGTCGTGCTATTGGTCCGGTAGTAGAAGAGCTGGCGAAGGAATATGATGGCAAAGTGAAGATCGGTAAGGTGAATGTTGACCACAACCCTAGCGTTAGCATGAACTATGGCATCACTTCTATCCCTGCTATCCTTTTTATTAAAGGCGGTAAAGTGGTAGATAAGCAGATCGGTGCTGTACCTAAATCTGTTTTAGATAAAAAGATCCAGGCAAATTTGTAACAATAAAATTGAGGTTAGTAAGTGAAAATCCCGCTGATTAGTGGGATTTTTCGTTTGATTAGTACTGCTCACGTTTATGTATTTTGTGCCCGAATTAAGACTCATGTATTTAAAAGACAAAACTGTACAGATAGGAAAAGATGTTCTGATCAGGTTTCCAAAAAAGGTGGGCAGGTTTTTTGAATTTTTGGGTGAGATGAATAAATTCAGATCACTTGCCGACAACCGTTTTGAGGTTGAATGGAAGAATATTTATCCGTGTTTGACAGATAAGATAAGAACTACCCCTTTCGATCATCATTATACTTACCATCCAGCCTGGGCTGCCAGAATACTGGCGAAAACAAGACCAGAATATCATGTGGATTTTTCATCTATCCTTTATTTCAGCACTATGATTTCGGCTTTTATTCCCGTGAAGTTTTATGATTATCGTCCGGCTGAGATCAATTTGAAAGGTTGGGAAGGTCATTTTGCAGATCTATGTAAACTGGATATTGCCGATGAAAGTTATCCATCAGTTTCATGTATGCATACGGTTGAACATATAGGATTGGGGAGGTATGGAGATAAGTTAGATCCTGGTGGAGATATTAAAGCAATCAATGAATTGAAACGTATCACTAAAAAAAATGGCGACATTCTTTTTGTAACACCTGTTGGCAGGCAAAGAATTGAATTTAACGGTCACCGTATTTATAGTTTTGAGTTAGTACAGCAACTATTTGCCGGATGTACATTACAGGAGTTTTCTCTCGTTCCTGATGCCGGTGGATTGATTGAAAATGCTGATCCTGCATTTGTAACTAAACAGAGTTATGGTTGTGGTTGTTTTTGGTTTAAAAAAGACTAGAATGGGATTATTTAGAAAATTAATAAACCGTACCCCTTACGGAAAGAAATTAAAAGACCAGGAAAGACAAGCCTGGCTGAAGACACAACTGGAGATGGATAAAGAATTATTACCATCGAGGGTTCTGTTTTATAAGCAATTTGTTAAGTCTGACGATCTGGTTTTTGACGTAGGTGCTAACATAGGCAATAGAATAGATGCTTTTCTTTCTTGTGGGGCTAAGGTGGTTGCAGTTGAACCTCAACCTTTATGCACTACTATGCTGGAGCAAAAATTTGGCAATAAAATCTTTCTTGAGAAAATTGGTTTAGGCGATAAAGAAGGTGAGTTAGAAATGCATTTGGCAACAGATACCACCGTTTCCACATTTAATAAAGAATTCATTAGCATAAAAAAAAATAGATTTAAATACAGTGAATGGAATAACACTATAAAGGTTCAGGTAAGCACTTTAGACCAATTGATACAGAAACATGGTACACCAAGATTTTGTAAAATAGATGTTGAAGGATTTGAGTTACATGTACTGAAAGGTTTGAATACTCCTATTCCATTAATATCCTTTGAATACTGTGTTCCGGAAATGCTTCAACAATCGTTGAAATGTATTGAGCAATTAATTGAACTATCACCAACAGGTAAGTTCAATTACAGCATTGGAGAAACTATGAAATGGGCGTTAACAGCGTGGATGAATTTTACAGCTTTTACTAACCATGTTCAAACGCCAGAATTCCAAGAAACCTTATTTGGAGATATTTATTTTAAAACGGCTTAATCAATGTTTAAAGTAGGAACTACCAATGAAGAAGTAAGGGTAAACTGGATAGAAAATACTTTACAAAAAATACCTGCAGGTTCTAAAATATTGGATGCAGGAGCTGGTGAATGCCAGTTCAGAAAATTCTGCAATCATCTTAATTATGTTTCACAGGATTTTGCTCAATACACCGGTGAAGGCAATATAGGTCTACAAACAGGAACGTGGGACAATACCAAACTGGATATTGTTTCAGATATTACTGCAATTCCTGTTGAAGATGGTTCTTTTGACGCTGTGATGTGCACAGAGGTATTGGAGCATGTACCTGACCCTGTAGCGGCACTGAAAGAATTGAATCGTGTATTAAGACCGGGTGGATATTTATTGATCACAGCTCCTTTTGCCAGTATTACCCATTTTGCACCTTATCATTTCGCATCTGGATTGAGCCGTTTTTTTTACGAGCATCATCTCAATCAGATGAACTATGATATCAAAGAGATATTTCACAATGGAAACTTCTTTGAGTTTGTTGCACAGGAAGTAAGAAGGGTTAAACGAATTGGTAATGAATACACCGGCACAAAGCTTAATGTTTTTGATAAGATAGCCATTCACTCTGTTTTGCCTTTGCTGCAAAGACTAAGTAAAAAAGATAAAAGGTCACAGGAATTACTTTGCTTCGGCGTTCACGTATTTGCACAGAAGATATGATCATCGTCCAACTAAAAGGAGGTCTTGGTAACCAGTTATTTCAATATGCTGCTGGTTTAAGTCTGGCTACTCATCTCAATACCTCAGTAAAGGTTGATGTCAGCGAACTCAACAAAGCCGACAAGCAAATCAGAACAATTAGAACCTTCGATCTTCAAAGTATTTTATTAGCTCCGGAAGTGGCAACAGCAGCTGAACTAAAACCTTTTGAAAGAAATATTATTTTCAGAGCATTAAGAAAATTTAAAGTTCCATACAAGAAAAGCATTTATATAGAACCATCGTTTCCTTTTGATGAAAACTTCTTCAACACTGCAGACAATGTGTACCTGGAAGGTTACCGGCAAAGTCAAAAGTATTTCCGGAATATTGAAGAGAAGATCAGGAATGGATTTCAGTTTAAAGCAGAAGCAACCAAAGATGTACAAGCAATTGCTGCGAAACTAAGATCGGAGAACAGTGTTTCGGTTCATATAAGAAGAGGAGATTACAACAAACCCATCGTTCGATTATATCACGGTGTAATGGACGAAAGCTACTATCAGAAAGCTATTAACCTGTTGGAAAATAAAATCCCTAATACGAGATTCTACGTTTTTTCAGACGATCCATCGTGGGTGGGAGAACACTTGAAGTTCTCCTCTCCTGTTGAGATCATTTCCGGAGTTCATACCAAAACGCATTTTGAAGATTTCTATCTCATTACACAATGCAGGCACAACATCATTGCAAACAGCACTTTCTCATGGTGGTCTGCCTGGCTAAATTCAAATCCTGAGAAGATTGTGATAGCACCCCAAAAATGGTTCAATAAAGCTCCTCACGATACCAAAGACCTCATTCCCGACATCTGGATAAAATTATAAAGCCGGAAATCACTCCGGCTTTTATGTTAATGATGTACTGCAGCTTCCATTGCTTTGGGATCGTGTTTATGTTTGAAGAGAATAACAAACAAAATTGCTACAACTAAAGAATAGGCAGCAAAAGCAAGCCAGATGTTATGCCAGTCTTTTGCTCCTGCACCTGTGGTAAAATAAGTATCAATTGCCCAGCCGCTGATCATACTTCCGAGAAAGGCACCTGCTCCGTTTGTCATCATCATAAACAATCCTTGAGCACTGCTCCTGATCTTGGAATCTGTTGTTTGCTCTACGAACAAAGAGCCGGAGATATTAAAGAAATCGAAGGCCATACCGTACACAACACATGAAAGAACGATCATCCATAATCCATCAGCAGGATTTCCGTAGGCAAAAAGCCCAAATCTTAGTACCCATGCTAACATAGAGAACAACATCACTTTCTTAATTCCGAATCGCTTCAAGAAGAATGGAATAGTAAGAATAAATAGTGTTTCTGATATCTGTGAAATAGACATGATAATTGTAGAGTACTTCACTACAAAAGACTCTGTTCCATACAGAGGATTGTTCTTAAAATCATCCAGGAAAGTATCACCGTACATGTTAGTCAGCTGCAAAGCTCCTCCTAACAACATGGAGAAAAGGAAAAACAAAGCCATCTTATATTTACCCAACAGAGTGAATGCTTTTAATCCAAGCTGTTCAATCAGGCTTGCATCTTTGGCTATCTCCTTTTGAGGAGGACATTTTGGTAAAGTGAAAGAGAAAATCCCTAAAACAATTGCAGCTATACCGCCAATGATGAATTGATTAGCATTTGCTTTACTATCTGTAAGATTAGTGATCCACATTGCTGCTATAAATCCGATAGTTCCCCACACACGGATTGGTGGAAATACTTTTACTACATCAAAACCTTCTCGTTTTAAGATCGTATAGGCAATTGAATTCGACAATGAGATCGTTGGCATGTAACAGATCATTGCTCCGAAAATCACATAGTATAATGTATCAGCATCTGTAACCTGTGGCACAAAGAACAATACCACTCCATATAAAATGTGCAGTATGCCATACAACTTCTCGGCATCCATCCACTTATCCGCAATGATTCCTGTGATGGCAGGCATGAACAGTGAAGAAAGTGCCAACGTAGAAAATATAGCTCCGAACTTAGCTCCTGCACCTTCCACCTGACCCATTGGGCTGCCGAAGAAATAAGTGGCAATCGTTATCAACCATGCACCCCAAACAAAGAATTGTAGAAAACTCATTACTGTTAACCTGTAGCGTATGTTCATATAGCAGTTGAATTTTGCCTTGAAAGATAAACAGTTTTGCTGGAGAGAAGCCATTGTTTATTAACAACATGTTATCAGGTAAACTTATCTCCGTAAGCCAAATGTTAAATGGTATACCGCCTGGTTGTTTTGGCTGACGAGGCTCATGTTTTATACTTCTGATAGCTTTAGCTTTGCTGCAAATTCCGGATAGAAATGAATGTAGTTGCTCCCCTTGATAGCATTATCGCAGATGTAAAGAATAAACACCTCCAACAAATTGCAGAAAAAGTACTTTCCGATGTCCGTCTAACCCCTGAAGATGCTTTGGTCCTATTTGAGAAAGGCAGTTTAGGTTTCCTCGGAGCACTTGCCAACTATGTTCGTGAAAAAAAACACGGCAATAAAACCTACTTCAACCGCAACTTTCATATCGAACCTACCAACGTTTGCGTTTTCAGCTGTAAGTTCTGCTCCTACTCTCAATTGTATGCACATAAAGAAGAAGGTTGGGAACTTACGCTTGACCAGATGATGGACATCGTAAAACGCTATGATGGCAAACCAATTACCGAAGTACACATCGTAGGTGGAGTTCACCCGAAAATGAACATTCATTTTTTTGCTGACCTGCTGAAACAGATTAAACAACATCGTCTGGACTTACACATCAAAGGTTTTACTGCAGTTGAACTAGATTATATGTTCCGTAAAGCCAAGATGACGATTGATGAAGGGATGAAATACCTCCACGATGCCGGTTTAGATTCTTTACCAGGTGGTGGTGCCGAGATCTTTGATCCTGCCATTCGTGCACAGATCTCTGCAGACAAGGTTGATGGCAAAGGTTGGCTTACAATTCATAAAGCAGCACACAAACTCGGCATGCACAGCAACGCAACAATGCTGTACGGACATGTTGAAGATTTCGTTCATCGCATTGACCACATGGAGCGGCTTCGTCAAATGCAAGATGAGACGCATGGTTTCAATACTTTCATTCCGCTTAAGTTTAGAAATCATGATAACGACATGAGCCATGTTCCCGAGGTTTCTGTAATAGATGATATGAAGATGTATGCTGTTGCCAGATTGTACATGGACAACTTCCCTCACCTCAAGGCTTATTGGCCAATGTTAGGCAGGCAAAATGCACAACTCAGTCTTAGCTTTGGTGTGAATGATATTGACGGAACTATTGATGACTCTACCAAGATCTATTCAATGGCTGGAAGTGAAGAGCAAAATCCTGCCATGAGTACAGCCGAGTTGGTGGCTTTAATTAAACAAGTGAAACGCCAGCCTGTTGAAAGAGATACTTTGTATAACGAGATCAGGGATTACAGCAACATGGAAATAAAGGAGATTGAAGCAAATCCATTATTGAATTAATTGTTTGTTAGCCAGCTGTAGGATTTCTATTGAACTTTCGTTGCGTCGCACTCTTGTACGTTCTGT
>JANPIB010000021.1:0-9679 GCA_031424775.1 Chitinophagales bacterium
GTATCAGTACATGAGTGGTTGTAATCTGAATACCGAAATGGGCAGAATGGTTGGAACCTACCAAATGTCGAATCAAAATAGCCAGAAGACTTTTGAAGTTAGGATTCCACCGTTTGAGTTAATTGTGCCGGCTAAAATGAACTGAACCGGTGATTAGAATGATTGAGCTGGTGATTTAAAAGATTTTATTGATTTACATGTCTGAGCATAAGTATGCTGATATAACTAAGCAAATCATTGGTGCTGCTTTTGAGGTGCACAAAGTGCTTAAGAATGGTTTCGTAGAATCAGTATATCACAGAGCATTGGAGGTAGAGTTTAGAAATACTGCACTAAAGGTTACATCAGAATACGAACTACCAATTTATTATAAGAATCAAAAAGTCGGAGCCAGGAGAGTTGATTTCTTTATTGAGAATAAAATTCCAGTTGAGATTAAAGCAGTAACTCAGTTAGAGGATGTACATCTTGCACAAGCTTTAAATTACTTAGAGGCTTTCAACGTTGAAATAGGCTTGCTAATAAATTTTGGATCCAAGAGTGTAGAAGTTCGGAGATTGTACAACCCGAAGTTTCAAACTTTATCTTCAGAAAATCTTTAAAATCCTTTTAATCACTGGTTCGGTTTATACTTCGCTTCCTCAAACAATTGCTTGGATGGTGTTTTTAGTAATTGGTCTAATGTTCTGTCTTTCTCCTTCATCCATTTCTTTACAATCTGCCAACCTACAAATTGTCCGATAAATCCTGGCGAAGCCGGTCCTAAAACAGTTGTGTTCGGACCATCGTTCATATAATCCTTAATAACATTTGGATCGGTTGTATAGAGATTGTTCTGCGTTACAAAATGTGCCCAGATAGCACTTTCGTTGGCGTTAACTCCGTCGAGTTGAACTTTTGTATAACCAATTTTAAGTGTGTCTGCAACTTCAGGTAAAAGCTTATCAAGCACATACATTCTTTTGCCAGCTTCTACCATTTGCTCAACCAAAGTTTTGCCTTTGAAATTGGCTGGATAAATATCATCGATCAGCAACTTAATACAGTTGACAGGTATATACTCTTTGGAGAATCGTTTGGAGACAAAACCTGGATACTTCTCGTTGAAAGTTGTTGAGTTGTAAACAGAGAAGTTCTTTCCGAGATAGAATTGTAAACCGATGCCGAAAATGCTATCAATTCTCATTGAGCCCGAGATGGAATTATCTGACAATAAAAAAGGAGCATCCAGCGGACCAATAAATGTGAGCACCTTAGTTGGTACTTTATATTTTGGGAAATAATGTTTGGTGTATTGCAATCCTTTTTTCAGCGTAGAAAGCTCCTTATCAAGGTTTTTGGAAATGCTTTTCGATGAATCGTACAAACCCTTGTAGGTTCTGATAAAAGCTTTTACATCCTGCTTTGCAATTTCAATATCGTTCTGACCAGATAAAATCTGGAACACAAAAACCTGCATGAACTCAGGATGCTTGTCGTACAGCTTTTGTAGTGAAGCATCAAGGTTCAGGGTATCAATTGAAAAGAAATCCTGATCGAAATGCTGTAGCTGCAGATCTACTTCTATGTTGCTTACATCAGGTGTTTTTCCTTCATTCTTACAAGAACTCAGCAAAGCAGAAAAAACAAAAGCGATAACAGCTAATCTCTTTATCATAGGTGCAGAATTAGAGAAAAAATTGTTATCGCTTTCCAAAACTATTGTTTCAGAACCTTTTGAGTGATCACACCTTCTGAAGTGTGCAGCCTCACATAATAAGTTCCTACTGGTAAAGAAGCAAGATTTAGTCTGCCGTTTGGAATTGAGGTGGTAGAGACCAAGACTTTTCCGCCATTATCCAACACCTGAGCCTGGTTGATGCCTAATCTTGTGTTGATCTGGATATATGTTGTGAATGGATTTGGCGAAATACTCACCAACGCATTTTCAAGATCAGTCCACTTCAGCACAACAACACTGCTGTATTTAAAGTAACCATCCTTGTCAACCATTTTCAACCTGTAATAAATGGTGTTAGATGGTCTTGCAGCAAGTCTGCTTAAATAATCTTTGGTATTGTAATCGTTTCGAGTACCGTTCAATGCAGCTTTCCTGGTGAATGATGTGAATTCGGTTCCGTTCCAGCTTCTCTCTACATCAAAATAATCAACGTTCTTCTCATTAGCAGTTGACCATTTCAAGAAAGCATCTTTGCCATCTTTTGCTGCAGAAAAGCTGAGCAGATCAAGCGGTAGTGGATTATTTGGAGTTCCGGTTATCTGCACATCATCAATTGCAGCTCCGGATGCTGTTACACCTCCATCCGACTTGAACGTAAAACGAAATGCCACTTGGTTGTTGCCAGCTAAAGAAGAGATATTGAAACTCTTCTGGCTGTAAGTGGTTTGGGAACCAGAGAAGAATGCCTGTCCAGCTGGAAAGGCAGTTGTTCCGTTTGTGTTGGCTGAGTTGTACCAGTTAGCAGTAACCGTTGTTCCAAGTGGAGTCCAGACTTTTCCTGTATCTAAACTGTATTCAATCCTGAATCCATCCCAATCACTTTCGAATGCAAATTTTGTATAAAAGCTGAAGGTGTAAGTTCCTGCTGCTGCCAGATTATAAGATGGCGTATAGAGATAAGATTCGCTATTATCAACATAGTTAAGATCGGTCAACCCTGTGACCCATGCATTGGAACCACTGTTTACTCCGCTTTTACCGTTGATGCCAGAGTTCCCTCTTTGCCACCCAGTTCCAGCTATCGTTTCTGCAGCAAAATGGCTTGTATTCACTTCAAAGTTTCCACCATTAGAAATACTGTAAGGTGTTCCGCTGAATGGCATTACAATAATGGATTGCGTAACAGTTGAAGCTCCACCATTGATGCTGAGACTTACATTGTAAGTTCCTGGTGTATTGAATTTTTTTATTGGGTTTTGAGATGTTGAGTTGGTTCCATCACCAAAATCCCAGGCGTTAGAAGTTGAGTTAAATGAAGTGTTGGTGAATTGAACTGCTCTTCCAGGATAAACGATCCTGGCAGCAGTTGAAAAATTTGCAGAAGCTTGAGAGAAACTTCCGGTGTAATATAAACCCCGTCCATGAGTAGCAGCAATGATCATCTTATCTGATGAACGGCTTTGCAGCATATCCACCCTAACATTAGCTAGTCCGTTGTTCGAAGCTCCCCAGACAGTTGAGGTGCCATTTAGATTATCCGTTGTCCAAACGCCAAGTTCTGTTGCTATTAATGCCTGGTCATTATTTATAGGATTGAAGATCACCCACCTCACCGGCATATCAGGAACATTCCCTTCAATACTTACCCAACTAATTCCTCCATTCGTGGTTTCCCAAATACTGTTTACGCCATAGTTACTATATGTTACAAGGATATGATTGTCCTCTCCTGGCTCTACTTCTACGCAAGAAATATAACTGGCTGGCATTGCAGATCCAGTGTTGATAGTTGTAGCTGTAGGTGAAGCCGTGTTGGCATTATCTACCATTACCACCTTGCCATTACTTGTTCCGAAGAAAACCCTGTTAGAAGTACCGGAAGATACTTTTACGGCAGAAACGTGACCATTTAAGCCAGGCAATGTAACTGCTGCAAATGTGTTACCGGTTTGTGGATTATCCCATCTTAGATAAGTATAAGTTGAGCCGCTGGTGCTGAGGGCACAATACATTTTATTGTTTAGATCATCGTAATCTGTAGGGTTGATAAATCTGCCTGTGCTGGAACCATAAGTAGCAGAGCCTGGAAAAGAGGTTCCGCCATTTGACGAACGATAATAACTGTTGTACACGTAACTGCTGAACCAGTATTGCGGTTGATCCTGATCAATGTGGCAAAATGCACCATCACCACCTGTTGCTTCGGTTGTGTTTCCAAGTGTTGATTGTGTGAAACGATGTGTTCCATTATCCTGTGCTCCGGCTAAAAACTTGCTTGTTCCTGCTGTAGGATCCATGGCACAACTATAAAATTGCAGTGTGTTGTAATTGGCTTCTTTGCTAGAGATTACTGGCATAGGGTCAAGTGCATTTGTGGAACGATAAATAGCTCCATCATTCACGAAATACATGGTACTACCACTGCCTGGCGAAAAGAATATTCCATGTTGATCGGCATGTACATTTTGAAAACCGAAACCACCATACCAGTGTGCAATTTGGGTCCAGTTATCACCTGCATCTGAAGATTTAAACAGATCAACCCCACCAACAAAAATTGTATTGGCATCAGTTGGAGCTACTCCGATGGTTAAATCATACCAGGCTTGACCTCTTGTAAAATCGGTAGCAGCAATTCCTCCGTCGGCATCATCGGGTTCTGTTTTACTTACAAAAGTTGCACCTCCATCTGTACTTTGAAGAATTCCGTTTGCCTGGCTACCAAGTTCCACTAAAGCGTAGATATAATTAGCATTGCTTGGAGCTGTGGCAATCTCAATTCTGTCAGATGATATGGGTAGGTTCAAAGCTGAACTCCAACTTAGGCCACCGTTTGTAGATTTATGAATACTTCCATTTAGGCTGGAACCTTCAACTCCTCTGAGCGTTGCAAAAAGATCTCCATTGGCAGCTTCCTCTATGTCGTAACAGGTATTGCTGTTCGTTCCGGTAATACCCATTAACGTTCCAAGCACTTTGGTGAAACTTGTTCCTCCGTTTGAAGAACGGTATAAACCATTTGTGGTAGCAGTGTATAGAATGCCGGTGCTGCTTACAAGCACTTTGAAGTTGTAGTAATAAGTTGAATTATTGGTTGATGAAAGCTGATTCCAGGTATTACCACCATCAGTACTTTTCCAAATGCCCAAACCTCTTGCAGCATCGCTGTTGCCATAACCTTCACCTGTTCCGAAATACATCACCTGTGGATTGGTGGGATCCTGGGCTAAAGAAGAGATAGCCAGGTTTCCGAAAAGATCATCTACCGGAGTCCAGTTAGGTTCTGTAGCAGTAATATCAGTTGTCTTCCATAAACCGCCTCCAACACTTCCGGCAAAAACAGTTTTCCGTGTAGCATCGTTCAAATCAACCATCAAAGCCCTTGTTCTTCCACCATAATTTTTTGAACCAAGTGCTCTCCACTCGATGTTTGGGATCGCTTGAGTACCTCTTGCCAGGTTCATTCCTCTGGTGTAAGACCATGCAGCAAGCAATCTTTCAGTGGGAACATATCCCAAAGCAGGGTCTTTGGTCATTTCAAATTCCTGCTCCCAGGCTTTGTCCATTCCGTCTTGCTCTTCAGCTTCGTTTTCACCCATCTCAGGGGTATTCCACATCACTAAACCAAAAATGGAAAATGCAATAGCAATAGAGGTGATAGCCAGCAAAAAGGGCTTCTTGTAGTTATTGTGCATGTAAAAGGCAAGTTGTGCTTTGCAATTTAAGCCATTCAACCTTTAAAAACTCAAACCGTTGATTTGGCAAAGCTTAGCGGTTCAATTCTTGCTGAACAAAGCCAATTATCTTTGCAGAATGAAGATTGCACTGGCACAGCAGAATTATCATATAGGCAATTTTGAACTAAACACTGCCAAGATCATCAAGGCAATAGAAGAGGCTAAGGCGAAAGGGGCTGATCTGATCGTTTTTAGCGAACTGGCGGTTTGTGGTTATCCTCCGAGAGATTTCCTGGAATTCAAAGATTTCGTTAATAAATGCTACGACAGTATTGAGCAGATAAAGCAGCATGCTAATACAATAGCCGTTTTGGTAGGATCTCCGGCCAGAAATTCAGTTTTGGAGGGGAAGGATCTGTTCAATGCTGCATTTTTCTTGTACGAGAAAGAGGTAAAAGCGGAGGTTCATAAGACTTTACTACCGACCTATGATGTGTTTGATGAGTACCGATACTTTGAACCGGCATCTGAATGGAAGGTCGTAGTGTTTAAAGGAAAACGGTTGGCAGTAACCATCTGTGAGGATATCTGGAACCTGGTAGATAATCCAATGTATCGTTACTCACCAATGGATCAGTTGCTTTTGCAGCAGCCGGATATTATGATCAACTTAAGTGCTTCTCCGTTTGATTATACACATGCCGATGACCGGAAAGCGATCTGTAAGAATAATGTGCTGAAGTATAAACTGCCATTGCTGTACTGTAATGCTGTGGGCAGCCAGACTGAGATCGTTTTTGATGGAGCTTCTCTTGTATTTGATAAGCAAGGAAATCTCTGTAAAGAGTTGCCTTTTTTTAAAGAAGCAATTTGTGTGGTTGAGGTAAAAGATGATGGTTCAATAGATGTTCCGGTGCAAATCAAGGTTTCTGAACTTCCAGATTCGGAAGTAGATCCAGAGCAGCTTGAACCGAACCTGAACATTGATAAAGTATATGATGCTTTGATACTCGGCATCAGCGACTACTTTACTAAGATGGGTTTTACGAAAGCGATACTCGGCTCTTCCGGCGGAATTGATTCTGCAGTAACACTGGCACTAGCCTGTGAAGCTTTGGGTAGCGAAAATGTAAGAGCTGTATTAATGCCTTCTCCTTATTCAACTGACCATTCAGTGAATGATGCCGTGCAATTGAGTAAGAACCTGAACAGTCCTTATGATATTCTGAGAATTGACAATGTTTATGAATCATTTCTTAATACACTCAAACCCATATTTGGTGATCTGCCTTTCTCCGTGGCTGAGGAAAATATTCAGAGTCGAAGCCGTGGAAACTTATTAATGGGTATTGCCAACAAGTTTGGATACATCCTCCTTAACACGTCTAACAAAAGCGAACTCGCTACAGGTTATGGAACTTTATATGGAGACATGGCTGGTGGTTTAGGTGTTCTTGGTGATTGTTACAAACTACAGATTTATGCCTTGTCGAAATACATTAACCGGAATGGAGAGATCATTCCGGGAAATATAATTACTAAGCCACCAAGTGCTGAGCTAAGACCAAATCAAAAAGATAGTGACAGTCTGCCGGATTATGAAGTGCTCGACAGAATTCTCTACCAGTATATTGAAAAGCGTTTAGGCCCGGCTGAGATCAAAGCTCAAGGTTTTGATGCTGCTGTAGTTGATAGAACGTTGAAACTGGTAAATACAAACGAGTATAAGCGTAACCAGTTTTGCCCGATAATTCGGGTTAGTCCGAAAGCATTTGGTGTAGGAAGAAGGGTGCCGATAGTTGGGAAGTATTTGTCGTAGTCGACCCTAATGGCTGGAAACTTTTAAAGAGGTGTCTGACACTTTGAAAGTGTCTGACACCTGAGCTCGAAGTTTGCCAATCGTTGTAAATATCTATCGTAGTATAAGGTTTCCAACCTTCAAAAAGTTGGAAACCTTTAAAACAAAAACACTTCTTATTTTCTTGCCTTTTTAGGAGCTACAGCTTTTGCCTTTTTTGTAGCCTTCTCTTTATACTCCTGTAATGCATCAGCGAGTCCCTGTAATTCAGGATCAAGACCCGGTGCAAATTCTTCGGGACGTTCCGGTGCTAAAGGATCTTCAAAAGATACTTTAGGATCAGTAAGTGCTTCCAAAGTGGTACCATCATTAGCAGGAGCTGATCCCTGGAAAATTGCTGCCAGCTGCGATGAATCTAATCTGAAGGAATATTGTTCTCTATTCACTCCGGCATCCATCAATTTCTTTACTTCAGGATATTTTGTTGCATCGAATTTTGGGATCGGTAAGATTTTCCCCCAGTCAACACCCAAAGTCTCCAGTGCTTTTGCAAAAGCCATTTCATGTGCTTCATCCCTTGCAATGAGGAATGAAACTGTCGCTCTGAACGTCTTGTTTGAAGACATTTGATAGATGCGACATTTTTGCAAACGACCCGTAGATTCTAACACCAAATTATCTAAAAGATCCAACACTAGGTTACCATGGTTGTGAACATAAGAACCCATCCACGGATTACCAGCAGAATCAACTGGTAATGCTCCTTGTGCTCCAACTATAAAATGATGTGGATTCATTTGTTCTTTAGCCATATCCATTACTGGTTTTCCGCCTGAGCCTGGTGTCTCAAACTTTTTCCCATTATAGCGTGGTGAGCCATCAAGAAGTTTTGAGATCGTTTTTGTGATAAGCTCAACGTGGCTGATCTCTTCAACGCCAATACCGTGAATCAAATCCCGATAAGGGATAGCGTTTCCACGAAAGTTGCATGCCTGGAAAAAATATTGCATCATGGTTCGCATCTCACCAAACTGTCCACCCAAGCCTTCTTGCAAAGCATTAGCGGCAGATGGATCTGGTTCATCATCAATAATTGGATTGATTAGTTCTTGTACGTGGTAATACATAAATAATGGTTTTATGAAAGATTAGGCAGAATACGCACATTAAATGTGCCATGAAGAGAATGGTTCATAGCCAAAAAGGTGTCTGACACTTGAAAGTGTATGGCACCTCAGGAGCTTTTACCTCTGGATGAGTTTTTGTAGCCTTTTCTGCAAATAGAACGTATGAAAAAACACTTCTGGCAGAACCATAAGCTTGCAACAATTTTCGTTACCACTTACCTCATCATTTACACTTTGCTGCACCAATCAGGTGCTTCGCTGAATGTTTTGGGGATTATGTTCCTGCTTTCTCCGTTCATGGTTATCTGGATGGCTTATACAATTCTACGTTATGCTCCTTACAACGGCAGAGAACTTAAAGAAGATGAAGAGTGGGGTTATGGTGATAAGGAGCAGGATGAGTTGGGGACTTTTTGAGATGGAGAGAAGGTGATCCCTATTAAATCCTGTGAATTAACAGGGAGAAATCGAAAGCCGTTGTTGTGAAGCACGGCCAGAATTCTTTTCTTATTATTTCGTTTTGTAAAAGACGACCACTGTCGTAGGATTTATTTAAAATTGATAGTTCTTGTTTCTGTCACCTGTTTCTGACGATAGTAGTCAGTTTCGTCATATAAAGTACACCGAATGCTCACCGCATTCTTTTTAAAAATGACAGTATCAATAAACTGCGGTTTGATTGGACCCAGAGCCATATTCTGAAACCTCAAGCTAGTATCCTTTGCCATCAACAAATCAGTGATAGTTATCGTAAAGCCATCACTGATATTTGTTTTGTCATTCTTAAACCAAACTACTCTATTAGTACTAATATCGTAATCAGCAATATCTTGGAAATCTTTATGCTCTAAACTTGTCTTGTTTAAGACCAAGAGTCCTGCACAACTTGTCGCACAGCCGTGATCCATGAATATGTTGTAATCGTTTTCTCCAACGTATTCTGGAATAAAATAAGTTCTAAAATTGAGTAGGTTTTCACCAAAATAAAGACCTGATTTTCCTTCCTTACTCCATCTAATAAAAAGGTCATGATACTTTGTTGTATCATCTTTTATAAGATATTCAATTTTCCAGCCCGTCGGTAAAGTCGTATCAACCGGTAATCCACGAGAATAATTAGTGTCATTTTGATCAAGTGGAATCAATTGGCTTTCGTGTGAATTTGTTTCTTTAGATTTTTCCTCACAACCAAAGCAGGTTAGTGTAACATAAACAATGACGAAGAAACATCTCATTAATTCCATTGATTAAATATAATTAAATCATTAAAGCTCCACAAAGTTCTTCTGTACAAGTGAGTGACACAATGCCGTACTTACGGCACCACGAAGAACTTTAGCCGGCTACATATTAATGCTACTCATGTATCACCATCAAAGGCACATGACTATGGAAAGCCAAAGACTTGGTGTGGCTC
>JANPIB010000022.1:0-2838 GCA_031424775.1 Chitinophagales bacterium
TAGACGTGTTGATGTCTATCGAGTTAATGGTGTTTGGTGTGTATTCATGCTTCTGATAAGAAGGATAGTTGTTTGAATAAGTTGATCCTGTAGATGCATTTCTCGCATACGGAACAATCCTGTCAGCATCTTCTTTCTTTAGGCTGTATATCTTTCGCAGATCTTCGGGTTGTCTGAATTTGCCACCCTTGTTTCGATAATTAATGATTGTCCTGGCTGTTCTTTCAGTCAATCCTAAAGTAACAAAGCCATCTTCATCCAAAGTATTGGGATCGAAAGTGAAAAGCTTCACCTCTCTTTTCTCGGAAGCGGAAAAAGGAGTTTGCCAGCTTTTGTCGTCATCGTCTTTTTTGGAATTGGTACCAGACCGAGTATCTGCTAGCTGTTTCTTCACCTCATCAGAAATTGGAGCAGGGGCTTTTTTGGCTGTGAAAAGATCAGGGAGAAAAATAAACCCACCAAGTAGAACGAGCACTACGATAATGGCATTGCGTTCTTTCTTTGAGAAAGACAGGTAGTCTTTAAACCAACTCATACAATAACAGTTTACAGCTTACAGGTCAAGCCATCGTAAGCCAGGTTAATGTGTTGCGGTAATGCCGCATTAATGTGTTGGTTAAATCCTAGTTGGTGGCTAATATGAGTGAAGTAAGCTTCGGGAATATTAAGTTCTTCTACAAGTGCTACAGCTTCATCGAGGGTAAAGTGAGAAATATGTGGTTCTTTTCTCAATGCATTTACCACAAGAATCTTTGAGCCTTTGATCTTTTCCTTTTCGCTTTCTTCGATCCTATTAGCATCTGTAATATAGGTAAAATCTCCAAAACGAAAACCGTACACCGGCATTTTATGATGCCAGGCTAAAATCGGAATTACCGGAATATCTCCGATCTGAAAAGGAGTGTCGTCGATAGTGATCAGTTCAATTTCAGGAACACCAGGGTACTTATTTTCAGCAAAGGCATAATAAAAATCTCTTCGCAAAGCCTGTTCGGTCAAAGTATTTGCATAAACCTGCATTGGCTTTTGCATAAAGAAGTTGAAGGCTCTCACATCATCTAGTCCGGCAATATGATCTTTATGAGGATGAGTAAACACAATAGCATCGAGATGCTTCATGTTCAGCCGTAACATCTGGTATCTGAAATCTGGAGTGGTATCAACAACGATGGTTGTAGTTGAGGATTGAACAAGAATGCTGCTACGAAGTCTTTTGTCTTTTGGGTCTGATGATTGGCAAACGTCACAATCGCAGCCGATCATAGGAATACCTGTACTGGTTCCTGTTCCAAGAAAAGTTATTGATAGAGACGGTGAAGACACTTCTCAAAAATAGCAAATGCAATGCTGAATTAAACAGCTGGTGAAGGGTTCTGTGATAGTTCTTCGTAAAGTTTCTGGCTGTCGTGAGTGAGTTTATCAAATTGGATGTTCAGCTGCGGAATAAGTTCAGCCAGGGTGTTGATACGTCCTTCAGTGTTCAGGTACTTGTTCAGAACCACCACTCTTTTTTGCTCAAGAATGCAATAGCCACTCTGAAACATACCTCGTTCGTAACGGACTGTATATCCAGATTCTCCTAAAATATCTTCCAGCTTGTCTAAAGTGGTTTGATTGTACTTCATACGTGAGTGGCAAATTTAAGCTCCTGCTTCTTGGTTTAGCCGATGGTTCTTCTCAAATTATTCACAAACGATGGAAAACGGGATAAGCTCTTGAAATTCACCTTCTAACCGTACTTCGTATTCTTATCTCGCACTTCGTAGTTCTTACCTCGTACCTCTACTTGCTCACCATTTTTACCAGCGGAACGATCATTTCTTCCATACTCACCCCACCATGCTGAAAAGTATTACGGTAATAATTTACGTAATGGTTGTAATTGTTTGGATAGCATAAAAAGCCATCTTCCTTCGCAAAAATGAAGCTTGAATTCACATTCGGAACAGGCAAACCAGCTTCTCTTGGATCTTTGAAAGCCAGTACATCCTTATGCTCATAATTCAGGTTTCTCCCGTGCTTGTAACGAAGGTTTGCAGTTGTTTGCTTATCGCCGATCACCTTGTAAGGCGTTTTCACTCTCACACTTCCGTGATCTGTAGCCAGGATCAGTTTTACTTTTTTGTCAGCGATTTTTTTCAAAGCCTGGTTTAGCGGACTGTGTTCAAACCAACTTCTCGTGATGCTTCTGTAGCTCACCTCATCACTTGCCAATTCTTTCAACACTTCCATTTCAGTTCGTGCATGACTCAGCATATCAACGAAGTTGTACACGATAATATTCAGGTCATTATTCAGCAGATTATGAACATTGTTCACCAGTTGCTGACCATCATGATGATTCACCACTTTGGTATAACTGTATTTAAAATCTTTTTTAAGTCGTTTCAGCTGACCTTTAAAAAATTCCTCCTCAAACAAATTCTTTCCACCCTCTTCTTCATCATTCTTCCATTGGTTAGGGAATTGCTTTTCGATATCAACCGGAAGTAATCCTGCAAAAATGGCATTACGACAATATTGTGTTGCCGTTGGCAAGATGCTGTAGAAGCTGTCTTCTTCCAGTATCCTGAAATTCTCAGCAAACATTGGCTGGATCGCTTTCCATTGATCGAACCTCAGGTTATCAATAAGAATGAAGAAAGTTGGAGTACCCTTCTCTACATGTGGCAGCACTTTAAACTGCATCAGGTTGTGACTCATGATCGGGCTTTCCGAACTTTTTGGATTCACCCATTTAGAATAGTTCTTAGAAACAAACTTGAAGAATTCAGCATTCGCTTCTTCTTTTTGCGAAGCAAGAATCTCGATCATTTCAGGGCTGTCACTCTTCTCCAT
>JANPIB010000023.1:0-33594 GCA_031424775.1 Chitinophagales bacterium
GCTGCTTAAGCCTGGCTTTTTTATAAATCAAAGAAAATTTAATAACTGATTGCCCTTTAAAAAGAAAATCGTCCCAATTAGCATTGGGACGACCTCTTCTTATTTCCCCCCACAAGCGATACAGGATAAAAGCAGGCAACAAATTTTCACCAAACCTATTGGTTATCTGGGTAGGTATTTGCCGTTAATGTGCAATAGCATTGTAAGTATTCAGAAAAAAATCAGAATGGAAACCCTATTGTTGAGGTAAATATGTCTCCCCTGCTGCAATTTCTCAAACTGTTTAGAGAGATTATCCCTGCTGCTTTCGTTATGGTGTGGATTTCGGTACTGCGTTAGCGGTTATAGATCAAACTCCAACATGAAACACTTACTCTTCTTCCTATTCTGTCTTTCAACCTTATCAATACATGCACAATACAACGTTTTAAAAATTATAGTTAAACCAAATAAGGATCGGCTCATGCAAATTGATGGGAAAGATTACCCTGCAGACAACCTTTACAGAAATGGTGAAACGAACCAATATACCATTACTGATCTGCAGCCAGGGCAACACACAATGAGGATTGTTTCTACCACCGGTGTTATAACTGAAACAAGCTTTACGTTGTCTTCTAATTACAATATGACGGTTGAAGTGCCAAGAAATGGCAGCCCGATAATAACTGAGCAGCGAAATAGTGAGTTAGACACGGATTCTAAAACGACCATGAAGACTGAAGATTTTAGTGCCTTAATGAAAACGCTAAGAGGGATTGAATATATAAGTCAGATAGAATTTGCAATTGCCGAAATTTTCCTAAACTCAAATTATTATTTTACTCCTTTACAAGTAATAGAAATATTACACCAGGTAACAGATTCGAGCCTCAAGCTTGTAAAGTTATCATATGCCAGCCTTCTGGATCATTCAGCATTTACTAAAGTTATAAACGACTTTAACGATCCAGAAGATAGAAGAAAACTACGGCTATATGTTAATCGCTTGAAGCAATCACCTCCAATAATTAACATGACTTTGCAGCGGTTCAATGAACTAAAAAATCTCATCAACAAAGAATGGCTGGTGCTTGAAAGAGATAAGGCAATCATGTCCGCTTTTTCAACGCAAGGAAACAGGTTTTCAGTAGACCAAGCAAGGCAGTTAATTGAAATTTCCGAAACAGAAAAGGCACGAGAGGAGCTTGCTAAAGCTTCGTTCCGCACATTGACAAACCCACAAGAATTTACAAGCCTTTATTCTTTATTCGGCTCACAAATTTCTAAAGATAATCTTTCGCTATTTGTTTTTGAGATGGGTACAGATATGTTATCCCGACAACCAAATTTTCAACAAGCAGATATGTCAGTGCTGGACTTCTCTGCTCTTATTGATCAAATTTCTCTTGCAAATGAAGACAAGAGAACTCAATTGTTATTAATACCATTCGCTAATCCATACTCAAGTTTTAGTACCAGTCAGATCGGGAAACTGGTTGAACTAGTGAAAGATGAACCAAACAGGCTGTTACTTTTGATGGCGGCGTATCGAGTTACTACTAACCGTAAAGATTTTGGCTCTTTACACAAGCTTCTTTTATCTAAAGGTAGTAAAAATGCCCTAACGAATTATGAAACGCATTACCATGGTAAATAATTGTTGGCGAATATTTGGGGTATCGAAGGTTGTAGTTTCGCAATAATGATAAATTAATCACCTCAACACCGTAACACTTCCACTCATCCGTTTCATCTGGTTTGTCAAAGTGATCACATAATAGTATGTACCGATCGGTAAAGGTTTACCGTTGAAACTACCATTCCAGGGTTTGTTGTAACCTGTGGAGTGGAAGACTGGTTGTCCATACCTCGTATAAATTTCAACCGTACATTCTGGATATGGCTCAAGACCAATTATCACCCAAACATCATTAATGCCATCGCCATTTGGCGAGAAAACATTTGGCGGTGGTGGTGGAGTGATCAAAACCGAAACAGGAATGATCTTAGAACAGCCGAAAATATTCTCCAGCCGTATGTAGTAAGTACCGGAAGCATCAATTGCTTTTGGATCTAGTAATGGTGATGTTGCAGCAGCATTTCGCCAATAGGTTATAGAAATTCCGGTGAGGTCACCATCAACTAATGCAGGATTAGTGATATCTACTTTACCTGGATAATAAATAGGTTCGGGACTGTCAATTTTCGTTTTAGGAGCACTGCTCAGTACCACAGTAATCGGTTCCAATGCATTACATCCAAAACCATTACTTGCTTCAACATAATAAATACCTGCTGTTTTTACAGCAGATGGAGTTAATAGGAATTCACTTGCCGTGGAATCTATAAAATAGCCGTATCGCAATCTTGGAGTGCTGCCTTGTGTAACACTTGGATCAATAAGATTTGGTAGAGCAGGAGCACAACTTCCAATAGAATCTTTCAGGCGAAAATCAAAGGGCTTATCTACTTTGTTCACCACGGCATATAGTGTATCTGTACAACCCGATCCGGGATAAGGCTGAACTTCCACAGCGAACTTTGTACCTATCGTTGGAGCCGGATCAAGTCTCAAAATGTTCGACGTTCCCAATACGTTCTGAAAATTATCATCAAACCACCTGTACCCTTTAAATCCGTAAGGTGCCGTGAGTGTCATGTTTTTTGTTCCGATGCAATAACCTGTTCCTTTAATAGGTGATCCGCAAACTTCATCAACATCTACATAAGCGTAGCCAAAATGTCCACCTCTTGTACAATCATTTGCAGTAAACTCCAACCTGATCGTTTTACCTCCATAGCCAGAGAGTTTAATAGTTACCGGTGTCCAGGTTTTGTAAAAAACATCTGTTCCGCTCACCTGTTTAAAACCCGGCAAACTTGAAGATGCGGCGAAATCAAAAGAGGAGCAATCGATATATTGATTAGATGTTACATCAAACACTTTTGCCGTAAACCTTGGTTGCTGAAAAGGTTGATGCCCGGGATTTTGAAACACTACAGCATAATTGTACACAACGCTGAAAGTACTTTGCCCGGCAGGAATGCTGAATGTATAACTCACTCTATCTGCCTGTGCACCAATGTCATGATCTCCGATCCTGACTGAATAACCACTACCGTTAGGACAATTCACCGGAAACTCACCATAAGGATCAATGACTTGATAAGTTGCGGTTTTGTAGAGAGTATGTCGGTCGTACTGAGGTGTTGTAGAATTAACCTGTATTGCTCCTAACGTATCTACTTTCCCTGAGTAACATTCCCAATGGTTAAAAGACCCTTCTTCAAAACCCAGATTTGGTGGACATTGGGTTTTGGCAGCAAAACACAACAATAAGGTTGCAACAATTAAAAGGACAAAGCTTTTCTCATGCTGAATGCCGGCCATCAAAGCAATTTACGGAAAGATGCTGTGGAGGTAACTTAAAATCGGCGATCTATAAAGCCAGTAAACTGCAACCACGAATATCGCTGTTGTCAATTCTGCCTAAAACTTCAAAGCTGCCATCGCCGTTTAATAAACCTGCATCATCCGTTGCAATAAAGGAGCAGCTGTAGATATTTGCCAGGTCGATAATGTTGATCACACCTCTACCCTTCTTTCGAACTTCAAGCGGATCATCTTCACTCCTCACCAGTATTTTCATCCACGAGGTACAATGAAAAATTCCATTTTCCGTAGCATAAGCCTGGCTCAGCAATTCCGTCATACTGTACTCAGAATGAATTTGCTGCATTTGAAAAGCTGATCTCAATATTTCCTGCACTTCCAGCCTGGTGAGTTCCTTTTTCCTGCCTTTCATTCCACCTGTTTCAATAATGGTAGTATGCTCCAGGTTAATTGGATGTGCTTCAGCAAAATCCAGCAAGGCATAGGTTACACCGAAAAGAATAGTTTTTTGTGATAAAGCTTCTAAAGCCGTTAACTGTTCCGCCAACTCAGCATGATTATGCAGATAAAATCCGCTTTGAGGATGATGGCTTTGCCTGATCAATTCATCTACCATATAAACAAGGGATGAATTCCCTTTTTCCAGGTAAGATGGAAGCAAGGCCAGTATGCAATAACTTTTAGGATCACCGTAAAATGCTTCGAAAGCATTGGTAAAACTCTGTCGGTACAGATCTGTACTTTTTAGATAATGCCTGCTTGAGGTGGCTTGGGTAGTTCCACTGCTTTCGAATATCACTTCAGGTTCAAACTCACCCGTAACTACCTTATGAGATTTGAAGAACGAGATCGGCAGAAAAGGAATTTGTTCAATGCTTTTCACCTTAGCCGGATCACAGCCGATAGCATTGCACCATTGCTGGTAAATCAGGTTGATCTGATATTGAAACCGGAAAACTTCCAGGCAACGCTCAGCAAAGGATTGAGCATCTACAGAGAAAATATTGTTAATAGAAGCAATATTCACCGGCAATCAATGGTTTGTTTTGGCTAAATTTGAATTCAACAAAGGGTTAAAAATGAAGGCGAAATTACTAAGTATATCAGCAGTTTTATTGTTTATCGTATTCGTGGCTTGTGAGAAGAAGAACACCGGACCTAAAATTGGACTGGAGTTCAAAAACGTAAACGCAACAAGTTTTGCAAAAAACGACTTGGTGAAATTCAGCTTCGACTTCACTCCAAAGAACCAAAAAGCTACTCATACTTTGTACGTGGCCCGGAAATTTAAAACCTGCCCTTTCATTACTACCGACACTTCAAAATTCAACCTGCCATCGTTTGAAAATACCGGTAAAGGTGAACTGATCTACAGTTTTACTTATGGGCAACAAGGCTTTCTGGCTTGTGCAAACGCTAACGGACAAAGTGCAAAAGATTCTGTTAGTTATGCGTTTTGGGTAAAAGATACTGATGGAAACATCAGCGATACCGTTCGTGCTACTAAAGTTGAATTTCTGAAACTCAATTGATCAATGTGATTCCTGTTTAGTTTTGTCGCACATTTACAGCGACTTGTATTTCCATGATCTAAAAACATTCGTCACCTATGGCTACAGCAAAAAAAGTTGCACCTGCAGCTCGTAAGAACAAGACCAAATCGATTTTAACTGATACATCTTTAGATTTCCTGAAAGACTATATCAACAACGCTTCTCCCGTAGGTTTTGAAAGTGCTGGTCAGAGACTTTGGCTGGATTACATCAAACCATTTGTAGATACTACGTTTGTTGATCCTTACGGAACTGCTGTTGGAGTGATCAATCCAAACGCTGAGTTCAAAGTGGTGATCGAAGCTCATGCTGATGAGATCAGCTGGTTTGTGAATTACATCAAAGACGATGGTTTGATCTATGTGAAACGAAACGGCGGTATAGATCAGCAGATCGCTCCATCAATGAGAGTAAACATTCATGGAAAAAAAGGATTGGTTACAGGTGTATTTGGATGGCCTGCCATTCATACAAGACATTCTAACCCGGAAGCAAAAGAACCTCAACCAAAGGTTGAAACCCTTTTTATTGATTGCGGTGCAAGAAGTAAACAAGAAGTAGAAGACCTGGGAATTCACATCGGCTCTGTTATAACTTACCAGGAAGGTTTTGATGAGTTGGCAAATGGATATTATATCGGTCGTGCCTTTGATAATCGTATTGGTGGATTTATGATAGCAGAAGTTGCCAGACAACTCTCTGAGAAAAAGAACAAACTTCCTTTTGGTTTATACATCGTAAATGCTGTGCAGGAAGAGATCGGCTTACGTGGTGCTGAAATGATCGCCAGAAGAATAAAGCCAAATATTGCTATCATTACAGATGTAACTCACGATACCAACACACCAATGATCAACAAAATGATTGAAGGTGATGTAATGTGTGGTAAAGGACCTTCTCCTTGCTACGGACCAGCAGTACACAACAAACTTTTGCAGTTTGTGATAGACATTGCAGAGAAAAAGAAAATTCCGCTGCAAATGCGAACTGTGAGTCGCAGCACCGGTACAGATACTGATAGTTTTGCTTATGCCAACGATGGTTGTCCGTCGGTGCTTATTTCAATTCCGCTGCGTTACATGCACACTACGGTTGAGATGTTGCACAGAGATGATATCGAGAACACAATCAAGCTGATGTATGAAACGTTGCTGGCTCTTACGCCGAAGATCAATTTGAATTATTTGTAGGTCAGCTATAGAATTGCTATTAAACTTTCCTTCCCGTACGTACGGGACTCTTGTACTGCATATCTTTATTCAGCAGCTGAGCTGCAGTATCATACATGTATCTCAAAACCCTCTTTCATCAAAATAAGTTCTGGTTTGCAGTAGTGGTTGTGTTCATTATCTGCCAGCTATTCATCAACCTGAAAAAAGGAATGGTGTTCTCTCCTTTTTATCACTACGGTATGTACAGTGAAGTGATGAAGCCGCAGCAATCTTATCCAATCTTTGGTGTTATCGTAGATGGTGAAGAACTGAATACCAAAGATTTTACACCACAGCAATGGGACAAGATCATTCAGCCGATTGCTTATTACTCGAAACATCAAAATTGGAATGCTGAGATGTTTAGCCATATAAAAAGGTTAACCGGAATCAGCAATTACCAGCAATACAGTAATCAACTCAACAAAAACGATTTTACTTTCTGGTACCAGCAATACTTGTCTGAATTGCTGGGCAAAGAAATAATGCAACTAAGTATTCAATACAAAACCTATCAACGCTGAAAGACCAATTCAAACATAAGATCGTTGGGTACTACTGCATTTTCTTTTACATCCTTGCTGTGTACAAACTGCTGAACGGCATGTGGATGTTCCAGATGATGCCGAAGCTGTTTCTTACAAGGTTTGATGGCTTCACCTGGCTGTTCATGAGAACCGGTGTACACCAATGGCTGATCGATAATCCTGAAGGTTGGGGAATGTTTGATGCTATGTTTTATTCCCTGCCTTTGATCTATTTTCTCAGCCACAACATTTTCAAAACAGGTTCTACCATTATAGCGACTTTTATGTTGTTGGTGAATTGGACCTATGTTCAATCTTATACTTTATTTCCAACCAACTCTATCGAAGCACATACAGCCTGGCTGATGTTTCCAATCGTATTTCTGGTTACTCAACCAAAAACATTCAGGTTGTTGATTGAAGGACTTAGGTACTTCTTTTTATTCTTCTTTGTTTCAGCCGGGCTTTGGAAGTTTTTAAACGGAGGAATTTTCAATCCCGATCAGATGAGTGGAGTGCTGCTTTACCAACATGCCGATCTGCTCAGCTCATCACCAGGCTATTGGCAAACAGAAATGATACAATGGCTCATCAACCACAAGACTGTAGGATGCGGTTTGTACATCATTGCTACTTTCTTGGAGTTGGTGTTCGTAGTTGCCTTCTTCACCAAAAAGTATGATCATTTACTGATCATCGGCTTTATCCTATTCTTGATTTTCGATCACGTGCTAATGCGAATTCCATATTACGAGGTGCTACCCTATCTCATCACTCTTAGAATTGGTGCTATTCTTCCAAACCTTCCTTCTTACGTTGCTCAGCCACAAACTCGTACCCAAAGCTCAGCTTCTTAGCCAGTGGTGCTTTTTTGTCAATCATTCTCCAAAACGGTGTGATCTTCTTTAATGGTGTTCCGTATTGATATTGCTCATAAGCCAGTTCAGAAACGATCCGAAGAAAAATACCAGCAGTGATCGGACAGGTATATTCAGCTCCAAACTCTAATGCCAGGTCTTTCCTCATTTGTTGAAGGGAAGTATGGTGGGCTTTTGGTATCTGTCGTACATAATCATCCACCACTTTAGGTGTAGCAATCAGCATCTTTGAACCTTCAGGAATGTCTGCAAACTTTTTATTCGTTGTCTCAATCCCAGGTTGACGATCTACATTGAATTTTTGCAGCCAGGTTTTCTTTGCCATACTATGCTGTTTGAAGTTTTTGCAGCTGAATGATCTTCCTTCTACAGATGTATAGCGGAACAATACCGATCAATCCAAATGAGCAGTCGATCAATTGCCAGTAAATTGGAATTCCTCGGATCGGTCCGGCTATAAATGCAAGAAACAATACAGCAACACAACTCCACATGCCCCATTCTATCACCCAAATATTCTTAACTGGATCTCGAAATGGACCAACAAAAGCCATTGCGATAACGATGTGAGCAAAAGCCAGCCAATCATAACCATAAAAAAGAAAAGGGTATTTAGTATTGGTTTCATGCAAACCTTCATACACCTTACTTAAGAAGGCTGAAACATTTGCAGGATATGAAATGTCGAACTTGAGCAGCCAGGCTACTCCTGATTCTGCCGGAGAAGCAGTGATCCCACTTATGATAAGCAAGATCATAAATACAATAATGATGATCCGAATCTGTTTAAGTAATCTTTTCTGGGGCATTAGCCAAGTTACTGCTCTTTCCTAAAATCGAACAGCGTAGCGGTAAAAATTGCTCTCTCCTTTTTCTTGAACATTACATCCCATTCCCCATTGTAACGAAGCACCTTAGGAACAGTGAGTTCACCAAACTGTTGCATCTCAACTTCCATCGTTACATTGAAATCGTAAACACCAGCATCGTAGCTGAGCGAATATGTTCTGGCAAGAATATTCATTGTTTTAGCATCAAACCATGTGACCATTGAATCTATCACGATCTTGTCTTTATCAGCATCAACTTTCGGACGAGCCGTGAACACCAAAGCCGGGGTGCCTCTGTAAGTTTCCTGATCTATCCTGAAATCGTATAACTGGATAGCATCAGGTTCAAAAATGTTCACCTTATCTCCCATGAAAGGAATACCCTGTATCTTTTTGCCAGGATTGAAGAACAACATCTTTAGCTGCTCTTTGTGCTTCTCCATCCCTTTCTTATTCTTCGCTGAAATATCAACTCCTTTTACAATATTGGTTTCACCGCAAACTTTCTGTGGAGCAAAGAACAAAGTGGCATATAATTCAGCAGTGAAATAATTGTACTGGTGTTTGCTGTCGTAGAAATCACCGGTTGCATTTTCTTCAATAACCTGAGTTTGCCGGCAATTATCTGCTCTTACCTGTTTGGTCTTGCTGAACAAAGATGCTTTTACTTTTCGCTTCTTATCAAGCATCTTAATGTCGTTGAAAGAGGTAAAATTCAGCACACGAAGATTGCGAAAGGCTTTGTAGAAGGTTGTATCGTTCTTGATCCTGCCCAGGAATTCAATATACCATTTGCTATCCCCTACAATTACATCGGGCAGCGTATAACTCTTGCCTTCAAAGTAAACAGTGGTGTCTTTTGACTGAGCATGGGCAGTAACACTAAAGAAAAGGATGAGGATGATGGCAATCCACCTCATTTAGCAAAGATCATTTTATAATCTACCCTCACTTTGCCTTTGCTGATGTCGTTGAGTTTGCCTTGCAGCATCTTTCTTCTTAATGGTTTCAGGTAGTCAATGAATAACTTACCCTCCAGATGATCATATTCATGCTGTATCACCCTTGCCGTGATTCCGTTGAAAGTTTCAGTATGTGCGGTGAAGTTTTCATCAAGATATTCCATCACTACGGTTTCGGGTCTCATCACATCTTCCCTGATCTTGGGAATGCTGAGACAACCTTCGTTGTATGGCCAATCTTCTCCGTCGAATTCTTTTATGTGTGGGTTGATAAAAACTTTTTTAGTACCCGGATCGTCAGGATATTTTCCTTTCTCATCATCTTCGAGGTTCTCAAAAATCTGTTCAGTATCTAGTACGAAAACACGAATGTCTTTATTCACTTGCGGAGCAGCCAAACCAACACCATTACTGTAATACATGGTTTCCCACATATCAGCAATGAACTTTTCAAGCTCAGGATGTTCTTTACTGATATCCCTGGCCACTTTTCTTAAAACCGGAGCTCCGTATGCTACTATTGGAAGAATCATGCGGCAAATCTAAATCAATAGCAGTTAATTAGATGCTAATGAGTTGAATCACAGTTTGATAATCAATTGAGTTATTTTTTGGAGGTCGGCTGAGGGATAAGCATTTGGCTTTCGTTGCGTCGCACTCTTGTACAACTGTAATTTTACTCAACCATCCTTCGAAAACCTTTGGATGACAGCAGCCAAGCCGAAAGTGTCAGACTGAGCTTGTCGAAGCCTTGGTCAATCTGTTGATAGCGTACAAGTGAGTGACACAACGAAGCATCATAGTAGTACAACAGCTGGCTAATCCTTAATTCATCATCTTCACCACCAACTCTTTCATCAGGTCGGCATCTTCTGTTCCAATATCGTGTACACCAATGCTGCGTAAGTTGTATTGATGTAGTAGCAGCAAGGTTTTTTCCACTCCCTGTTGACCATAATTCTTTGCTGCAGCGAGATAGTCTTTTGCAAAGAATGGGTTTACGCCAATAGCAGAAGCGATCATCTTTTCATCATTGCTTCCAGCACCAAAAACCATGTACACTTTACTAAAGAAGCCGTACAATGAAGGTAATATCAGTTGTATTGGTGCTGCCTTTGGGTTGCTCTCGAAATATTGAATAATACGAATTGCTTTAGCCATGTTTTTCTTCGCCAAAGCCTCCTGTAATTCAAATACATTGAACTCTTTACTTACACCAATGTATTTTTCAATATCATCTTCGGTGATGTTCTTTCTTGCACCAAGGTTTACAGAGAGTTTCTCGATCTCATTCTGAATACGGTTGAGATCATTTCCGATATGATCAACGAGCAACGCTAAGGCTTTTTGGTTGATGGATAATCCATGATTCTCCACCATTTCATTTGCCCATTGTGGAAGTTGATTATCATACATCTTCTTCGTAGTAACCATCTCTCCTTTCTGCTTAAGCAGTTTGGCAAACTTGGTACGGGCATCAATCTTTTTATCTTTATAACTCACCACAAATACAGTAGAGGTAAGTGGATTGTCAACATAGCCTTCCAGTTTGTCAATGTCTTTCATGTGCTGGGCTTCCTTCAGCAAAACCACTTGCCTTTCAGAAAACATAGGATAACGGCGACACGCATTTATTACAGCAGCCCAGTCAGCATCACGACCATAGAAAACGGTGAGGTTAAAGCTGGATTCACTTTCGCTGAGGATATTTTTTTCTGCATACTCCACCACCTTATCAATATGATAGGGCTCCTCACCTTCCAGCCAGTAAATTGGCTTGAAGTTTCCCTTCTTCCAATCAGCAATTATCTTCTCAGCAGACATGCAGCAAATATAAACGACGGTTTACAGATACAGATTGGCATAAACCAGTTGTTGAAAAGTAATGAATAGCTGCAAAAAAACATGTGCAAAAAAGAACGGTAAATTCGTGCTGCATGAGTTCGGAAGCACTGTTGCCTTGTTTCAACAAAGAAAGAAAGTTCATCCTCACTGTTTGGATATGCTTCATTGCCATAGCTACTGTAAGCCTCTTTAATCATGAGCTGTGGCGAGATGAATGGCAAGCATGGTTGATTGTAAAAAGCAGTCCTGATCTTACATCATTATTGCAAAAGATCAGGTACGAAGGACACCCGGTATTATGGTATTTACTGCTGTGGCTGGTGCAAAAAATATCAGTAGATCCGGGTTCTATGCAAATCCTGCATCTTGCTATCGCTGTTACATCTGCACTTGCCTGGATACGCTTTGCTCCTTTCAACAAATTACAGCGAACACTTTTTATATTTGGGTATTTTCCACTGTTCGAGTTCACGGTAATCAGCAGGAATTATGGATTAGGCATGTTACTGCTATTCCTTTTCCTGACTTGTTACACCTACAGAAGAAACAATTATCTATTAATGGCGGTTCTGCTTGCATTACTTATGCAGACCAATCTTTTTGCAATGATCATTGCCGTAGCCTTGGCTTTCGGTATTTCATTGAAAACTTTTCTTCAGCGAAAGAATAGCCCTATAAAGTTCAATCAGTGGATGCCGGCAATTCTAATACTGGCTTCTGGTATCTTAGTTTGTTACTTCACGGTTCGACCTCCGGCAGATCAGCATTTTGGTCATTGGAGAGAAAGCTTTTCATGGGGTGATGTACGAAATACTTTTCCTGCTGTAGGGAAGGGCATGATACCAATACCAAAACTGCAGTTTCATTTCTGGAATACCAATATCATCAATAATTTTAAAATGCAGTTGGTTCTTGCTTTGGTAACATTGATCGTTTGCCTATTCATCCTTTTCAGGAAAAGATGGGTACTCATTACATTCATTATCGGATCATTGATGCTGCTGACATTTTTCTATCTCAAAAATTTCACATTCTTCCGGCATACAGGAAGTATTTACATTTTTTTTATATCCTGCCTGTGGCTAATGCAAGCAGAAAGTGGTTTTAAAACATCACTAGCTAATAGAATCAGATCCTTGTTGGTTTGCTTTATTTTCATGGCACATGTCTTTGCTGCAATTATTGCCGTTACTACAGACCTCCACCAACCATTTACAGCAGCTAAAGCAACAACTGAATACATCAGAAAGAATCATCTTGATAGTTTACGAATAGTTGGAGATCCTGATTTTATTATGATTTCTATTTCAGGTTACCTGGATAAACCAGTTTACCAGCTGAGAACAGGAAAAACAGCAACATTTGTTGTTTGGGACAAAAGCAGAATAAAATCTGCAACTGAACAGCAACTGATAGAAAAGGCAGAACAATACTCGCTACAACAGAAGAAAGAGGTGCTGCTGATCTTCTCTTATAAAATTCAGAACAGCTATCCGTCAGTAAAGTTTCTTGAGCAATTCACAGAAAGTATCCAGCAAGATGAGGTGTATTATTTATACCATTTGCAATCAAACTAGATAATCAAGTTGGTGGAGGTACTAAAAAAAGAAGAAGCCCCTGGACAGAGGCCTCCGTTTATTTCAACCCTAAACCCTTAAAAAACAGTATGAAAGTAATGTAGACTTACTAAATCTGCAACTCTTTTCTTCAAATAAGCAAATTTTAAGGGTGAACGGCAGGCAGTTACACATTATAACTGTGTATCACCTCAAGGCTGTTTTCGGTAAGATCAGACCTAAATTCAGATGAAAATGAGGGCTAATTCAATAACAGTGTTGGTAAAACCTCTCCGACTGTGTGAATTGTATAATCTAGATCTTCGTAACTCAAAGCATTGCTCAGGAACCAAGTTTCGTAGGCTGAAGGCGGCAAATAAATTCCTTTATCCAGCATGGCATGAAAGAACTTATTGAATAAAGCATTGTTGGCAGATGCTGCTGAAGCAAAATCCCTCACTGGTTTATCACTGAAATGGACGGAGATCATTGAGCCAAGTTGATTGATCGTAAAAGGAATTCTGGCTTTACCTATTACAGCTTGCAATTGGTTCTTGAGGTATTCACCCTTCTGCTCAAGTTCACTATATACCGATGGATCATTTTTTAAATGAGTAAGCAAAGTATAACCAGCGATCATAGCTAGTGGATTTCCACTCAGCGTTCCTGCCTGGTAAACATTTCCAAGCGGAGCAATGTGCTGCATGATTTCCAGCTTACCACCAAAAGCACCAACAGGCATTCCGGCACCAATCACTTTTCCATAAGTAACAAGGTCTGCATTAATGTTCAACCTTTCCTGAGCACCACCTTGTGCCAACCGAAAGCCAGTCATCACCTCATCAAAAATGAAAATGATGCCTTCTTCGGTACAAAGTCTTCTTAGTCCTTCTAAAAATCCGGGTTCCGGAATAATGCAACCCATGTTACCAGCAACAGGTTCTATAATGATGGCTGCAATTTCATTTTTATGTTCAGCAACAATCTGCTGTACAGCATCAAGATCGTTATATGCTGCTGTGAAAGTATCCTGAGATACACCAACAGTTACACCTGGGACCGTTTGAATATTGAATGTCGCTAATCCACTTCCGGCTTTCACTAAAAAGCTATCGGCATGACCATGATAACAACCTTCGAACTTGATGATCTTATTTCTTCCGGTATAACCTCTTGCCAAACGTATAGCACTCATGCAAGCTTCGGTACCACTGCTCACCATTCGAATCAGATCAACATTCGGCACCATGCTTTTCACCAGCTCAGCCATCTCAACTTCCAGTTCAGTTGGTGCACCAAACGAAGTTGAATCAAATGCTTTCTTTTGTATCGCTTCAACTACAGGTTCAAATGCATGACCAAGTATCATTGGTCCCCATGAGTTGATGTAATCAATATACTTATTGCCATCGGCATCAAACAGGTAAGCACCCTTTGCATTCTTCATAAAGATGGGAGTACCACCAACACTTTTAAAAGCCCTCACAGGAGAGTTCACACCACCCGGAATACTTTTCTGTGCTCTTTCAAACAGTTCTATGCTTTTGTTAATCATTGAGAAATTTTTTTTTGAGTGAGCTTCTGTAATTCTATTTGTCTTCGTTGTGTCACTCACTTGTACTTTCTAAAATCTATTCAACTTTCCTTAGAACCACAAAGGCACTAAGACATAAAGTTTCACGAAGACATAGTGCATCTTAGAGCCTCTGTGTTTTCGTGGTTCAACTTAATAATCTAACTGCATCTTTTGCAAAGTATGTAGCAATCAAATCAGCCCCAGCTCTCTTCATCGAAGTAAGTGTTTCAAGAATGGCTTTCTTTTCATCTATCCAACCCATCTTAGCTGCTGCTTTTATCATGGCGTATTCACCACTGATGTTGTAGCAACTCACTGGAACGTCAACAGCATTCTTCACTTCACGAATAATATCTAAGTATGCCAATGCAGGCTTTACCATTACAATATCAGCACCTTCTTCAACATCCATTACCGCTTCTTTCACAGCTTCAATTCTATTGCTGTAATCCATTTGGTACGTTTTCTTATCACCGAATCCCGGAGCAGAATCCAAAGCATCTCTAAAAGGACCATAAAAGCAAGATGCATATTTAGCACTATAAGCCATGATGCCTGTTTTGGTGTAATTACTTTCTTCCAAAGCTTGTCTGATAGCACCAATTCTTCCATCCATCATATCGCTTGGAGCAACGAAGTCGGCACCGGCTTGTGCATGGCTCACACTCATCTTAGCTAAAACTTCTACTGTAGCATCATTCACTATCTCACCATTCTCTACGATTCCATCATGACCGAAAGATGAAAACGGATCAAGCGCAACATCAGTCATCACCAACATTTCCGGAACAGCATCTTTAATAGCTTTTATGCTTCGTTGCATCAATCCGTTTGGGTTTAGAGCTTCAGTTCCTTTGTTATCCTTCAGTTCATCTTTAGATTTTACAAACAGCAGCACACATTTAATTCCCATGCTCCACAACTCTTTTACTTCTTTCACCGTAAGATCAACTGATCTCCTGTAATAGTTCGGCATAGAAGCAATCTCAGATTGTTCATTTTCACCTTCAATGATGAATAATGGAACAATAAAATCGTTTGGCGTTAAGATGGTCTCAGCAACCAAACTTCTTATAGCCGGTGATTGACGTAATATTCTGTTTCTTCTTTGTAAATACATAAAATGTATGATGTATGATTTTTGGATCTATGATTTATTATCCCTTTTCATTTTTGCCGTTTTATCTGTTGCAGCAAAGATGGCTGTCAGTTCATTTGCTTCTTTAATCAATCTTTCAACTTCTACACCTGTTATCAGGTCAGCATCCCTCATTACTTCAAGCCAATACATTGATTCATCTGCTTCTTCTAAAACTATTTCTATTTTATAAATGAAATCAGCGGTAGATTTAGCTCTGGCAGATGCTCTGTAATTAGCACCAACCGAACCAGCTGATCTTATAACATGCTTTGCTGTTTCAAATCCTGAAGCATTTTTTGGCAGATGTTCACAGAGTTTAATTACATCAATGTGAAACTGCTTGGTTCTTTGCTGCAATATTTATCTGTCCATTTTTTTGGTGATAAGATATTGAATGTATTTTGTATTTGCAACATCATACATCTAACATCAGACATCATAAATTAAATCCACTCTCTCGGATGCAAACAAGCCTGTAACAAATTATCTTCTTCACTTCCAGCTTCTGGCTGATAATTATATTCAAACCGAACCGTTGGCGGTAAACTCATCAAAATGCTTTCAATTCTTCCATTCGTTTTTAACCCAAACAAAGTACCTCTATCATGTACCAAATTAAACTCAGTATATCTTCCTCTTCGTATTTCTTGCCAGTGTTTATGATTCTCTTCAAATGAAGCATTCCTTCTTTTCTCTACGATTGGAACATAAGCCTGGACAAAAGCATCACCACAGGCTTTACCAAAGTTCATCCAGAAGTTTACATCTTTCTCAGCATCGGGTCTTTGATAATCATAAAATATCCCACCAATACCTCTCCTTTCTTCATTCCTATGCCAGTTCACAAAGTAGTTGTCACAAACTTCTTTGAACTTAGGATAGAAAGACAAATCAAAACTGTCGCAAACATTCTTATACGTTTGGTGAAAATGCCCTGCATCTTCTTCAAACAAGTAATAAGGAGTTAAATCCGTTCCACCACCAAACCAACGATCTATTACTTCACCTTTCTCATCGTAGAGTTCGAACATTCGATAGTTACAATGAACCGTTGGAACAAAAGGATTGTAAGGATGCATCACTAAACTCAACCCACAAGCAAACCAGGTATGACCATCAATCTTCAATTGCTTTCTCATCAGGTCAGTTACTTCGCCATGAACTACAGAAGTATTCACTCCACCTTTCTCAAAAACATTTCCGTTGCTGATAACTCTCGTTTTCCCTCCACCACCTTCTGGTCTTTCCCAGACATCTTCAATGAACTTTGCTTTGCCATCAGTTTCTTCTAAAGCTGTGCAAATTCTATCCTGAAGATCATGTATATAATTTATCCAAAGCCCCCTAACCTCCAAAGGGGGAATTGAAGATGCAATTGAATTGTTGTCTATCTCCATCATCGTGCTTTTTAAGCCCCTCCTTCGGAGGGGTTTGGGGAGGCTTGATATTCTTTTACTGCATCAACAAATGCTTTTGCATGATCCACAGGAACATTGGGTGTAATGCCATGTCCTAAGTTGGCAATATAATTCTGTGTGCCAAATCCATCTATCATTTCTTTAACCCATTTCTTTATCTGAGGAATAGGAGCCAACAATTTCGCAGGATCAAAATTGCCTTGCAAAGTGATGTTGTTATTCGTCAACTCTCTTGCCAGTTGTGGCGTTACACTCCAATCTATCCCAATACCTGAAGCTGAGCTTTTGCTCAACTCGTTCAAGGCATACCAACTTCCTTTAGGGAACAGAATGACCGGGGCATCATCTTTCAATGCATCGGCTATTTGTAATAAATAAGGCTGAGCATAAAGTTTAAAATCGGCAGGAGATAAACTTCCAGCCCAACTATCGAAAACCTGGACAGTATCGGCACCGGCTTTCACCTGAAGCTTCAAATACTTGATCGTAACATTAGTGATCTTTTGCAAAAGCTGGTGTGCAACTTCAGGCTGAGTGTATGCAAACTGTTTTGCTTTATCCCAGGTTTTGCTTCCCTTCCCTTCTACCATGTAACAAAGGATTGTCCATGGAGCTCCTGCAAAACCAATCAATGGAACCCTGCCATTCAATTCTTTTTTGGTAAGTGATAAAGCATCATACACATACTGCAGATTATTTTCAGCATCAACTGTTATCAAAGCATCAATATCAGCCTGTACTTTCATGGTTTTTGGTAGAGATGGACCTTTTCCTTCTTCCATCAATACCTCAACACCCATTGCCTGAGGAATAACAAGGATATCTGAAAAGATGATCGCTGCATCTACACCAACCTGGTCAATTGGTTGTAAAGTGATCTCTGTTGCCAGTTCCGGAGTTTGCACTCGTGTAAAGAAATCGTACTTCTGTCGCAGTTTAATATAATCAGGCAAATACCTGCCAGCCTGTCTCATCATCCAAACAGGAGGACGTTCTACTTTTTCTTTCCTGAGAGCTCTTAAGAGCAGATCATTTTTTAGTTGTGCCATTTGATTGAATCATGTGTGGTGAATCGTGAATAGATATTCAGGGTTGCACATTTTGATTATAAAATTGATTGATTGCTGATGCAACAGAAACCTGGGTGGGCTTTTCTGCAACAACAAGTTTGTTCTCTGTAAACTGCTTTATCTCTGCTGCAGTTGTATCGCCGATTGAAAAACAAACTGTGTTCTTCGAAAGTTGATTCGAACTAAAAAAACTTTTTACAGCACTTGGGCTGAAGAAAATTACAGCATCAAAAGCCTCATCAACTTGATGTGGTGTTTCAGTGGTTTGATAAACGATCAACTCTTCTATTCCAATTGCAGCCGTTTGCAAAGTATTCGGCAGTTCTTCTCTCCTGATATCACCACAAAAGAAGATTACCTTCTTTGAACCATATTCAATGATCCTGGCTGCCAATTCACTTGCATTATCTCCTATTCCGATAATATGCTGTTTACCAAACTTGCCGGTTACTGCCTCCTGAGTTTTTCCTGCCAAACAAAATATTTTCCAACCTGGTGTTGCATCCAGGTAAGGCAAAACTGCGTTTACAGAATTTGAGCTGGTGAATATGACCTCGACATTCTGTTCTGAAAGTTGCTTTATTCTTTCGTTGATCTCTTTGCTCTTTATCGGTTCAACAGAGATGAAGTCTAGTTGTTTTAACTCAAACAAAGCCTCATCTAAAAATGATGCATCCAGTTTCTTAGTACTTAAAATCCTAACCCTGCTCATTTCGTAAGTCCGGTTTTACTAATCTGATCTACAATCTCTTGTCCACCTCTACTTAAAATATCCTGAGCTGCTTTTAAGCCCAGGTCAGCTATCCCTTTTAAGGGAACTACAAAAGAAGTCTCAACTTTCAGCTTACCATCAGTACTTAGAATATTTCCCTGGAAATGTATTGTATCATTCTTTACTTCAGCCAAGGCACTAATTGGTGTTGAACATCCACCCATTAACGTTCTTAGAAAATCTCTTTCAACTTTAGTACAAAGCATTGTGTTGGTATCGTTGAAACTCTGCAAAGGAATGAAAGACTGTGTATCATCCTTTCTGCAAACTACCATTATCGCTCCCTGAGCTGGAGCTGGTAACATCCAATCCAACTCAACCGAATCCTCAGGACGTAAATTGATCCTTTCCAAACCAGCAGCAGCGAAAATGGCTCCATGCCAGTTGCTTTCATCCAATTTTCTTAAACGTGTATTCACGTTTCCTCTTAGATTATCTAACGTATGATTGGGATAACGATTCAGCCATTGTGCTTTTCTTCTTACACTACTTGTTGCAACCGTGGCAACAGAATTCACATCATTCAAAAACTCAGCACTTCCTTTATAAACAACAATATCTTTATATGAAGCCCTTTTCAAAACAGCAGCCTGGATAATTCCTTTTGCTAATTGAGTTGGAACATCTTTCATTGAATGAACGGCAATGTCGATCCGAGTACTGAGTAAGGCTGTATCCAGTGCCTTGGTAAAAATACCCTGCACACCTAATTCGTATAAAGGTGTAATTGTGTCGATGTCTCCCTCGCTTTTGATGTAAACCAGTTCTGTTGCAACACCTTTTTCTTTCAAAAGATCCTGCACCAATGTGGCTTGCCAGACAGCCAATTGGCTATCTCTTGTTCCGATTCTGAGTTTTTTTTGTGCCATTAACTTGCCTGTGCACTTATGAAGTCATTAAGGGCTGCAATGTACTGACAACCACGTTGGTTTTCAACTCTAACCTTACCAGCTGTTTCGTTAACAAGCTTTTGAATCTTCACATCCAGTGTTTTAGAACAAGTATGGGAGTTATTAGTATATAAAGGATGTGTGTATAATTGTTTCAATTTAACCTTAAGTTCTTTCAGCATCGGAGCATACTTCCTCATTTCGCACCATTCATTAAACTCAGCCATCAGCTCAGCAATGATCACTTTTGCTTTTGGCACCTCAGCCTCTCTCATCTTAAGTGTTTCATCTTTCAGTTTAGAAAGCTCGTCAACATTCACCAGGTGAACATTTGGCAATTCAGTGGCTGAAATTTCTACATTATAAGGAATGGAAAGATCAATGATAAGTTTTTGCTTTCCAGCTTCGAGATGTGATTTTAAAATGATCGGCTCTACAGAATTGGTAGCTGCTAAGATGATATCAGCTTTAGCGATCTCCTCATCTATATTTTCAATTGAAGCTGATCTCAATCCAAGTTCACTAGCCAAAGCCTTCGCTTTTTCTGGTGAACGGTTAATCAAGGTGATGTTTGTAGTTTCAAGATAATCTACCAGGTTCTTGCAAGTGTTTCTACCAATTTTACCCACTCCAAGCAACAGAATGTTCTTATTCTGAACATTTTCCACATGATTCCTGATATATTGAACCGCAGCGAACGAAACAGAAACCGTTCCGCCACTCAACTCAGTATGATTCTTTACTTGTTTAGAAGCCTGAAGGACTGAATTGATGAGCCTTTCTGTAAAAGCACCTACAAAACCTTCTTCTTTGGCAAATTTTACCGCTGTCTTTAACTGACCAACGATCTCATAATCACCCAAAATTTGAGAATCAAGTCCGGCACCTACATTAAAAACATGATTAATGGCATTACCGCCAGATTTGATGTATGCAGAAGCCTTGAAAGTTGCAGCATCGCCTACCGTTTCAGAACAAAGAAGTTCCATCAATAATTCAACTGAAGGAGCAAATCCATATATCTCGGTTCGGTTACAGGTAGAAAGAATAAAAAATTCATTTAAACCAAGTTGCCCGGCTTTTTGTAGTATGTTGGCGTATTGATCGGAATTGATGGCGAAAAGCCCACGAACTGAAACATCCGATTTTTTATAATTGATTCCTGCAATAAAAAAATGAGTGAAATTCATTCGGCGGTTCTTCTGGTATTCAACGCTGCAAAAGTAAATTACAAGCAACGTGTCTGTATGATTTAAATCAGGTTACGTGTCATTTGTGTGTCATGTTTAATACACGTTATTGATCACCTTATAGTTTTGCTAACAATTAATATGAAGTTGAAAAAAAATGCGATCCTTTTAATGAATCTAGGTTCACCTGATTCTACCGAGGTAAAAGATGTTAAACGTTATCTATCGGAATTTTTAATGGATGAACGAGTTATTGACATGGCTTTGTGGAAAAGAGCTTTGCTGGTGAAAGGTATTATCGTTCCGTTCAGGGCTCCGAAATCTGCTAAAGCGTATAAGAGTATATGGACGAAAGATGGTTCGCCGCTGATCAATTTCACCAAAGACCTTCAAAAAGCGGTTCAAAAGAATTTTGATGAAGTAGTGGAGATCAACATGCGTTATGGCAATCCTTCTACGGAGAATGTATTGGCGAAACTGCATCAGGAAATTTCAGGTTTAGAAGAAGTGATTCTGTTTCCTTTATATCCTCACTATGCCATGAGCAGTTATGAAACAGCTGTGCAGCAGGTGAAAGATGTACACCAGGCAAAAGGCTATTCATCAAAACTGGTGGTCATCAAACCATATTATAAAGAACCGATATACATTGATGCTCTTGCAGAAAGTATCAGCCCATATATCCAACAGGATTTCGATAAAATTCTGTTCAGCTATCATGGCGTACCGGAAAGACATATAAAAAAAGGAGACATTACCGGTTGCCATTGTTTACAAACCCAGCTCTGTTGTTATACTCCCTCACCGGCACATGAATTTTGCTATCGCCATCAGTGTGTTGTAACTACGGAACTGGTAATAAACAAACTGGGTATTGCAAGAGAAAAAGCAGAGCAAACATTTCAATCACGCCTTGGCAGAGATCCCTGGTTGAAGCCTTATACAGCACAACGATTGGCTGAATTACCAAAAGAAGGTGTGAAGAAACTGCTTGTTGCCTGTCCGGCTTTTGTAAGTGATTGCCTCGAGACCTTAGAAGAGATTGCTGAAGAAGGAAAGCACATTTTTATGGAAGCTGGAGGAGAAAGCTTTACAATGATATCTTGTTTGAACACTCATCCAAAATGGGTAGATGTAATTAGCCAATGGCTGAAAGATAGGATTAGTGGAGATGAAACCATGTTGTTAAAAGAAGATTTCGCTCAAGGCAAACGAAGGTTACAAAGCAATCAAGTGAGCAAATAAATACTTTTGCTGCATGACATATCAGTACGTTAAAGAACTTCACATCATCTTTATTGTTACCTGGTTTGCCGGTATTTTCTATATACCAAGGTTATTCATCTACAATACTGAAGCAAATGAAAAAGACCCTGTTGTTAAAGCGGCATTACAGGAACAGTTCAGGATAATGATGAAACGTTTGTGGTATGGCATTACCTGGCCTTCAGCTATCCTCACTTTAATATTCGGACCATGGATGTGGTATCTCTATACTGGCTTCAACGATTTACCTGACTGGCTGTTTGTCAAGCTGCTGTTTGTCCTGGGATTGTATGCCTATCATTTAAGCCTGCATCAACTTTTTCTGGAGCAGGTAAAAGGTGTTTTTAAATATTCTTCTCAAAAGCTGAGGATTTGGAATGAAGTAGCAACCATCTTTTTGTTCGCTATCGTGATATTGGCTACTGTGAAAGACAGCATGAGCTGGGTTTGGGGTTTGATTGGACTAATCTCATTTATTGTTGTACTGATGAGTGCTATTAAGATTTATAAAGTAATGCGGGAGAAAAGATAGCCAAGGATTACACGAATTCTCACGGAAAAACCTTCCTATCATTTTAATAATCACATACTAATGCTTCCTGCTGACACATAATTGTTTTTTAATCAGCAACCCGTTCTATTTTAAGCACCTTTGCCATTCCAACTTGACGAATGAAACATATTTCTTGCCTTGTGCTATTGCTTTGCCTGCAATTAATGGCGAAAGCCCAGACTCCTGTGAATATGTCGGCACAGCCGAATTTTACTTATACAGAGAACTTTGCTGATATAACGAACTGGACGTTTAATTCCTCAACCTCACCTGGAGATGGTACGTTAATCGCTGGCATTGGAGCCAGTGCATGGAGAGGATATGAACCAACCGGAACCGGAACAATTCCTAACGGTACTAAGATCACCCATTCAACCACTTTTTTTCAGACCTCATCAGGACCTGGAAGTAGTTCCGGTGTTTACAAGCAAAGCCAAAGTATTGGTTTGATATCTACTGGAACAGCTGATAACAGCTCTGCTGTTGCCTTCGACTTTTTTGTGAACTTTTCAGGGCTTAATGCAGGTACACTAAGTTTTGATTGGGCTTCGCTTAACAATTCAACTGGTGATAGGAAAGGATCGCTGAGAGTTTACACCTCAACCGATGGTGCTACATTTACTGAACTTGCTTCTGCAGCCGTTTTAAACTTCACCAACAACTCAGCTACTTCTGGTCAGATCAGTTTTATACAGCTTCCTGCAAGTTTAAACAACAGCACAACGGCAAGGATCAGGTTTTACTATCATAACGGTATTGGCGGAACAAGTGGATCAAGACCGAAATTGCAATTAGATAACGTCAAGGTTACAGGCGTACCTGCTAATCCTTGTTCAGTTCCAGCATCACAACCTTCAGCATTAAACCTGTCTCCAGGCTTTAGTACAACTTCAGGTAGTTTCACAGCAGCATCTCCGGCAGCAAATGGATATCTTGTTATAAGAAGCATTAATCCAAGTCTTAGCTCATTACCTGTTAATGGTGTAAACTATAGCGAAGGTGCAAGTGTTGGAGATGGAACAGTAATCTCTTACGGCACCAGTACATCATTTAGTGCCACTTCCTTAAGCTCATCCACTACTTATTACTATTTCATTTTTGCTGTGAACTATCTATGTTCAGGAGGTCCTTTATACAAAACAACTTCACCCTTAACCGGAAGTGCAACTACCCTTTCAGGAAGTGCTCCATGTTCTGCACCTGCAGCACAACCAACGAATCTTGTGCTAAGTAATGTTACTTCGAATAGTATTAAAGGAACTTTTACAGCGTCGGCATCGGGCAATGCTGATCATTATCTTATTGTAAGAAGTACCAGTTCTACACTTTCAGCTTCACCGGTGAATGGAACTCAGTATTATGCCAGTAGTAATCTTGGTGGAGGTGTGGTAGTTACAAAAACTCCACTCACAACTTTCACATCAAATGCACTTGCTTCAGGATCACAGTATTACTTTTTTGTTTTTGCTGTGAATGAAGACAACTGTACAAGTGGTCCTGCCTACAACACTGCTTCTCCAATTACTGCAAATGCCACTACAGTTTCCATTCCTGTGTGTACAACACCAGCTGCTCAGCCTACGAATTTGCAATTATCGGCTACAAACAATTCCATCAACGGATATTTCACACCTGCCAATAACGTGGATGGTTATGTAGTGATTTATAGTACCTCATCTTCTTTAAGTAGCACACCTCAAAATGGTGTTACTTATACTGCAGGTACGACAATTGGTAATGGAACTGTACTGTTGAATTCAACAGCAATTTCATTCGTGCTTTCTAATCTTAGCTCGTCTTCAACTTACTACTTCTACATCTTTTCTAAAAAAGATCAGTGTACCGGTGGGCCGATGTATCTTACTACTTCGCCATTGCAAGGAAGTATCACAACAACTGCTTCAGCTCCTTACGGATATTATTTTGGGAATCTTCATGCTCACTCTGCGTACTCAGATGGAAACGTAGATAATGTAACATTTACTCCAGCTGATGATTACAATTATGCAAAGAATTCGCTTTGTATGGATTTCTTAGGTATATCTGAACACAATCACTCAGATGCAGGAATGCTTTTAAGCAGATGGGCTCCAGCAATCAGCCAGGCAAATGCAGCTACCACTTCAACTTTCTTAGCCCTATATGGAATGGAGTGGGGTGTTATAAGTAACGGAGGTCACGTTTTGGTGTATGGGATTGATCAGTTGTTAGGTTGGGAAGCAGGCAACTATAATATCTATGTACCAAAAAGTGATTATATCGGCAAACCACCAACTACTGGAACAGTAGGCTTATTCAAAACCATTAACGACTGGCCTTCTACTGCCTTTACAATGCTGGCTCACCCTGACAACTCAGACTACAATAACATAGCAAACACTTCTTTCAGCAACACTGCTGATAGTGCTATAGCAGGTTGTGCTATAGAAAGTGGTCCAGCTTTCTCTACCAATACTTCTTATACCGATCCTGCTTCGAGGCTGAGTACTTATTGGTATTTTAAAAGGATGTTATCTAAAGGATATCACGTTGGTCCGAACATAGATCATGACAACCACTACACAACTTTCGGCAGAGTTAATTACTCTCGTTTGGCAGTAGTTTCTCCTACATTATCTAAAACCGATATCCTTCAGTCGATCAAGAATAGAAGATTTTATGCTACACATGATTGTGATACAAGAGTGAATTTTACACTGAATAACCAGGTGATGGGAAGCATCACCAGTGGAACAACTGCTCCGGCTATCAGTATTTATGTAACTGATCCAACTAATTCATCAACTACACCAAAGATCAGGTTGATGTATGGAGTACCGGGAAGTCTTGTTGAAGCTGTTGCATTAGATTCAATCAATGGAAATACTTTCAACTACACCGATTATAACATGCCTGATGGCACCTCATATTATTTTGCTGAGATTACGATTGGTGGTGGATATGTGATTACCTCTCCTATCTGGTACACAAAATCAGGAACAGTTACACCTGTAACATTGCTGTCTTTCACAGGTGCTGCAACTCCGGAAAAAACTGTAAAGCTGAACTGGAGAACCGTTAACGAGATTAACAACAAGCAATTTATTATTGAACGTTCGGCTGATGGAGTAAGGTTTGCTGCGATTGATTCTGTTTCAGGTAAAAATCTAACGATAGAAAACAACTACGCTGCCTTAGATAAAAATCCTTTGCAAGGTTTGAATTATTACAGGCTAAAACAGATCGATCTAGACGGTAAGTTTAGCTACTCTAATGTGATCGCTGTGAAAATATCTTCCGGCAACAACAAACTCTCAGTTGTACCTAATCCTGTGAAGGATGTTGCTTCCATATCAATTATGGTGGAAGAAGATCAAAAAGCAGAACTGCAAATCTTAGATGGATTTGGAAGGGTGATGCAACGTACCAGCTATCAACTGCAAAAAGGTGAGCAAGTGAAACAATTAAACCTCGCAGATCTTACAAGCGGAACTTATTACATAACGTTGAATACAACTTCAGGTAAATTAGTGAGCAGGTTTGTGAAGCTGTAGATAAGTTGGGATTGCTTCGTTCCACAGCAATGACGGCATTTTGAATAGCGAAGCAATCTTAGTTTTAATACTCTAGCAGGATTCTTGTACATCAACAGCAATGAAATTTCTGCTGTTCTCTATTTTACTGGTGAGCTTTTCCTGCACCACAGCCAACGATAATGGCAGAAATGATTCTGTCAAAGGTTTGAAAGACCACTACAAAGACTATTTCCCAATAGGTGCTTCTGTTTCGCCTGCTGAATTAAAATCGGCAGAAGCCCAGCTGATCCTGAAAGAGTTCAATAGCATCACACCAGTGAATGCCATGAAGATGAAACCACTTCATCCGAAAGAGCATGGATATTACTGGAAAGATGCTGACTCGATCATTGCATTTGCAAAGCGGAATGGATTGAAAGTAAGAGGTCATGTATTGGTTTGGCACCAGGAAATCCCTGACTGGCTCTTTAATGATTCTACTGCTGGGAAACCTGCAAGCAAAGAACTGGTGCTGCAAAGATTAAAACAACATGTCACAACAGTTGTTGCACGATATCGTGGCAGCATGTATGCCTGGGATGTGGTGAATGAAGTGATCTCGGATGATAAGAACGAATTCTACCGTCCTTCAGCGTTATACAAACTCTGTGGTGAAGATTTTATCTTCAAAGCATTTGAATATGCACATGCTGCTGATCCGAAAGCCATACTTTTTTACAACGATTATAACGAAACTGATCCGATAAAACGAGCTAAGATCATTCGTCTCATTAGTAAAATGAAATCGAGAGGCATTCCAATACATGCTATCGGGTTGCAGGCACATTGGAGTATATATGACCTGAATCGAAAGGATCTTGAAGCAACATTGAAAGATTTCAACAAACTCGGCTTGCCGTTACAGATCACTGAACTTGATTTGTCTATTTATCCTAAGATTGTTGATGAAACCAGCAAATCCACAGACACAACGTACTCATCGAAAAAACAAAACCGGCAGGCAGCTCAATTCAAGATGTGCTTTGAATTGTTCCGTAAGTACAGGAAAAACATCACCGGTGTAACCTTCTGGAATGTGTCTGACAAGAAAAGCTGGTTGGATAACTTTCCGGTCAAAGGCAGAAAAGATCATCCTTTACTGTTTGATGAACAGCTGAATAGAAAAAGAGCCTACCACGAGGTAAGCTTTTTTTAAGATTTGGTACAGGATTTTCAGTGATATGATATGCTACAATTCTGCAATATCATATTAGCGATTCCTATAGAACAAGATCAACACATTTGGCTTCCAATTATCTATACCACAATAGCCGTTTGCTTTCCTTTTGCATTCACCTATTATATGAAACGATCCGAATCAACTCAAAGCGAACAGGATTAAAAGCTTACACCCAAACCGATAGACAACCGATTCATTCGGTACTCAATTGTTTTTTCAACAATATTAACCGGCTGTGGCCACATGTCCCAATTGGATTCACTGTATGTTCGTGAAAGCGTTTTGTAACTGTAGGCTGCCGTAATAGAAATTTTCACTTTGCTATTTGTGGTCAGCAAAACACCTCCACCAAGCCTGGAATAAAACCCATTGCTGAATACTGCCGGTGATCTTTGTAACCATCCATTCGTTTCTTGCTTTTGCTCTTCTGTTGGCCATGTTGCGTTCACTCCTGCTGCAATTACAGCAAACGGACGAACAGAATTCTTTCCAAAACTTCTTTGTAATTCTACGTACAAAGGAACAGTCCTGTACCGGTAATAATCCATTCCTGCACCAACGCCTACAACCCAATGTTTATACTCGATGCCGTGCTTTGTTTGAACATAAGAACTTGTCGAAAAGTTTCCATTTACGAGTCCACCTTCTACGTTACCGCTATACTTTACCTGGGCTTGAATTGCTGAACTCAAAATGAGTAATAAACTTATGATGGATAATCTCATTAGTTAGCTGTTGAAATCTTAGATAATATTTTCACGTTAGATGGATTGGCGTAGCTGATGAAGTACAACCCTTCCTTTGCCACAGTTATTGCAATATTGTTCAGGGCGACAACATCGTAAGCATTGATATTGCCGATGGTTTGCAGTGTTTTGATATTGTTCACATCCTGAACATCCAACACCTTGAGTCCGGCACTTCCATCACAGAGAAAAATGCGATCACCATCTTTATCTAATCCATGTGGATTCGTGAATGGATAACTTTTTAGCAGTGATGGTGAATTGATGTTGGATACATTCACCACATCCATCTGGTTGAGTATTGATGCAGCACATGCAGTACCCGAACGAAGTGTTACATAAGCATAGTTGCCATCAGTGATCACAGGATCACAGGCTGTAGCATGTGTAAACATTCCTGTTTTAACCGGGTTATCAGCATTGGCTACAGATAAAATATGCATACCTGTCATTGAGCCAAGAAACAGTTGTGATTTAAATGGATATATCGTTTCGATATTACCAGCCCCAGGGAAAACTGATTTGGTAAACACAGGATCAGCTGCGTTGCTCAAATTAAATACTTTAAGTTCAAAAGATGATACCGTGTACAGCCTGTTGTTCATCAATCCAAACCTTGCCATTGATCCGGCTTTACCCTGGCTGCCAGGTGATGCTGAACTGGTTAACGGACCACCACTGAAAAATATTCCACGTACATTCCTCAGTACCTCTTGATTCTTCACCGTCGTATCCACTTTTATCCAGTCTACGATTACCAGGCTTGTGTCAGGAACAGGATATAACTCTGGAAATACTTTTAAGTCGAAGTTCACTGCTGTTACATTCAGTGGATTGCTGATATCCAGCGTAACAAGATCTGTATATTGATCTGCATACAGGTAATTGCCATTTACCGCAATATCTACATTTCCTGGTATGGAAATAAACGCAATATTCTTAGGAACTGATGGATTGCTGTAATCAATGACGTGAATCCCTTTGCTCACATCATTCAAAAACACGTAGTTGCCTTTTACGAACAACTTACCAGGATTCTGTATTTGCTGTGGCAAACTACTTTTGATAGAAGCCCGAACCTCAGCTTTAGTTTTATACACCGGACGATAAAAAACGTACTGCTCAAGCGTAACATCTTTGAAGCAACCATTCAGAACAAATGTGATTGTGATGATCGCCAATAAAGCGAAAACTCTTTTTCTCATAACATGGAATTTGAAATACTGACTTAGAAGTACCTGTCACCGTTGCACAGATGCTGATTTTTTATTTGAAATAATAGTTGATGTGTAGTCCCAGCTGCCATAAATGATTATTACCTGTACGTTGCTGTGAATAAGAACGCAATCCATACCTGAGATAAGGTGAAAGTTGTACCAACTGGTTTTGATTGGTGATGAAGTTGCTGACCAAACCTGCACGTAAATATGGCTGCCATTTATTATAACCCGATAAGCTGTTGCTCTTTTGGAAATCCGCAACACCATATGTGACTGATGCAACATAATTTTCAGCGGCTACGAGATACATGTTATCGATAGCGAAACTGAGCCCTGTTTTGTTTTGTACTGTGTTGAAAAAATACCAGTTAGCAGCAAGCGACAAGTTGATGGAATATGTCCTTAAAGTTGAAGTGCTACTATAAGTTGTGATCCTCATATTTGCAGAATCTTTATAGAACACATCCTTCACAGCAAAAGATTGGTATTGATAACCAAAAGCAGTTGAAAGATCGAGGTTTCGGCTAATTTGTCTTTGAACGTTCACTCCCAATCCATACTGAACTCCGGCAATTGTATTTTGCTGTTGCTTTGAAGGAATTGATGATCCGGATGCCATCGGTAAACTTGTAATATTATTGAACCTGGCAGTTGGATCAGTAATTCCAGAGGCAGCTACATTTGCTACACCAATATTCGTTGTGATACCGAAACGCCATTTCTTTGGTTTCATTTCATTTTTTACAGAAATTGTAACCGTAGCAACGGATGTATCTTTTATTTCTTCTTTCGGAGTTACTAATTCTTTTTTCGGTTCCGATTTGGCGATGATTGTAGTGGTATCAATCACTCCTTTTGAAGGCTTCTTTGTGATCGAGTTGGTTGTTGTGCTGGAATCATCTCCAACGGAAGTTTTAGAAGTAGAAATGCTGTTTGACTGAGTTACATCTGTATCAGCTATATCTTTTTTACTTTTTTTCTTCTTTTCTTTTTTATCAGTAGTGATGTTTGAGTATTGTTTTTTATTGATTATTAATGATGGTATAACTTCTTCCCTGTTCTCCTCAACTATACCAACAGATATTGAAGGCTTGACCGTTTCAGATTTCTTCATTTCCGCTACAGGATCATTTATACCTGAAACCGACTTTGTTTTATCCGGTTTTGCAATCGAACCATCTAAACCATTTCCTATAAAGTAATATGTTAACGCACCTCCGGCAAGCACAACAGGCAATAGCCACCAGAAAATAAAACGACGTTTCTTCTTTTCCGGCTGAATCTCTTGCTGCACTTTCTGCCACACATCACTACATGGCTCTAATTCAAAATCGCCCAGCAGTTCATGTACTTTATGTTCAAATTGCTCAGACATATTTTACCTTTTTCTTTTCACCCGAAAATTTTTCAAGCCAACTGATCAACAGGTTTCTTGCTCTCATGTACTGTGACCTGCTGGTGCCTTCGCTAATGCCCAGCATTTTTCCGATCTCTACATGATTATAGCCTTCCACTGCATATAGATTGAAGATTGCCTGGTAACCAGCTGGTAGTTGACGAACAAGTTGCAACAGGTCTTTACTGTTCAGGTTGATCTCTGGATTGCTGTCACTGATGGGATGCAGGTACTCTTCTTTAATTGCCAGCTCATTCCTGTACACCTCATGCTTTTTCAGAAAACTGAGGGCTGCATTCACCATGATCCTCCTTATCCAGGCTCCGAGTTCTCCTTCTCCTTTATAGGTATGCAGGCTCCGGAAAACACGAACAAAACCCTCCTGCAGCACATCTTCAGCATCCTCCATGCTTTTGGTATAGCGATAGCAAACACCCAGCATCTGACGAGCATACGTGTCGTACAATAGCTTTTGTGCCGATGGATTGTTCTTCAGGCAGTTTTGTATGAGTTTCTGCGTATCCAGGGTTATGGTTTGGTTGGTTGACTCTGTTATTTGGCTAAGCGTTGCATAAGGGCAAAAAGTTTCTCGCTGTCAAATGTCAGGATATGAGTAGCCTGTTCCCAAAAGCAAGCTAAGTTCCTTAAGGCAACAAATACATAGTATTTGAATTACCTGAAAACCAGCTAAATTCGTAATATGAACTGGAAAGAACACATCGTTTCAGATAAAGAAGTGCTACTTGGCAAGCCAACAATAAAAGACACCAGGTTGTCTGTTGAGCATATTATTAGTTTACTTGCACAAGGCTGGTCTGAAAATCAAATTCTTGAAAGCTATCCAAGACTTACCAAAGAATCGCTTCAGGCAGTATTTGCTTATATCCAGGATTGTATTCAAGATGGACTTTTATTTCCGCCAATTAAACAGTCTGCCTGATTGATGAAATTAATAGCAAACGAGAATTTTCCTTATCCAAGTATTACCTATTTACAACTCAAAGGGCATGACATCACCTCAATAGGAATGGATAATCCTAGTATAAAGGATTCAGAAGTTATGCGTATTGCTATAAACGAAGAACGTACTATACTAACTTTTGACAGGGACTACGGAGAACTAATCTTCCGCCATAATTACAAGCCACAAAACGGTGTTGTTTACCTTAGGTTAACAGAATATTCTCCTGTAGAACCTGGTATGATAGTAGACCAATTGATTAATTCCCAACTTGATCTTACCAATGCCCTTACAGTTATAGACTTGCATGGGGTTAGACAAAGAAAATACTGAACCTACGAACCTCGAGCAATCTTCTCGGCTTATCATCTCTCAAACAGAAAATACCTAGAAATAAGTAGCTACTTTTCAGGGATTTCAGCTGTATTTTCAAGACTAGTTAAAGATTCTTCTACCAAAACTAAAATTCAGCACATGAAAAAGATCATCTTCTTAGCTATTAGCATGATTCTATGCTACTCGTCCTTCGGTCAAACTCCTATTGATTCAAAAGGTGATGGTTACAGTAACTGGCTTTTTATGAATAGTGACAAAGCAGTGCAGGTAAGATACAAGCAGGTGAAACAAACCGGTGACGTGGCATATTTTACAGCACAGGTAAGAATAAACTTCGATGATCCCATCTTTTGCAAGCACTCCACCTGTGCAGGGTATTTATTTGTGTTTAGCTATCCTACACTCGATAATCAGAAGAGTATTGAGAAGAGCTTCAAATTTTACAATAGCTACAAAGGAACTTATGCGTTGCCTGATACCATTCCAATAAAAATGTCTTTCCCTGATGGTTCTAAAAGGATGTTGCGTAAAGAAGGTTTCTTTTACACTACCTCAACAAGCACCCAGGAACAGCAGGCTTTTGTTTTTGATAATTGTGTAGATGATATCTTATCCAACAATCCTACTTACCACAGGTGCAAACCTTATAAATCCAACTTTAAAGAGTCTGAAGCGATTGTGATAATATAATCCTTTAAGCCCTATAAAAACTAATCAGGAAACACCCCTTCGTGGGTGTTTTTTTCTTTCAACTGTCTTTAAATACACTTGAGGGTATTCTTTGATTGTTTTAGTGTGAAAGAATACACTAAAAGGAAATATATTGATGTGTAGAGTGTACTGTTTGATACTTAAAAGTGTAAGCTTCCCCAAAGTTCAGCCATTTAAAAGTTGACAAGAACATTAACTTTAAATGGTAAATATGAGAAAGACACGATTCACAGAAACCCAGATTGTAAAAGCCATTCAAGAGCATGAGAATGGTCGTAAGGCAGAAGATATCTGCAGAGAGTTAGGGATAACTACAGCTTCATTTTACAAGTGGCGGCAACGCTATGGTGGTATGGAAGTAGCCGAGTTAAAGAAGATGAAGGAACTGGAGGAAGAGAATGCCCGGCTCAAACGGATGTATGCCAACTTGAGTTTAGTTCACGAAGCTTTAAAAGATGCTGTGGCAAAAAAGCTGTAAAGCCTGACGATAAACGCAGTCTGGCTGATCACATGATGAACGAACATGGAGTCAGTCAACGGCAGGCTTGTAAAACCTTATGGCTGCAGAGAAGCACAGTTCAATACAAATCCAAACCTAAGCTGGATAATGATGTAATAGATGAGCTGAACAGCTTAGTTGCTAAACATCCTGCAATTGGGTTTTGGCAAAGCTATTATCGCATCAGAAACAAAGGTTTTGTTTGGAATCATAAACGGGTTTACAGGGTCTATACAGAGCTTAGGTTAAACATTCGCAGAAGAAGCAAGAAACGTTTACCTGCAAGAATAAAGCAGACTTTGTATCAGCCTGAGGTAATGAATGAAGTTTGGAGCATCGACTTTATGAGCGACACACTTTGGGATGGAAGAAGGTAT
>JANPIB010000024.1:0-8380 GCA_031424775.1 Chitinophagales bacterium
AGGTAATGACGTGTGTCTTCCCCGATGTGCATTCCTATGTCGAAGATCCAGTCATTACTAAGTTTCATGGGAGGTATTCTATGCTATGTTGGTTCTGTATTTCGCTTTCCTGTAGAAAAGCAGTTCTATAAGAAAAATGAGCATAATGCTGATCGCTGTTGTGGCAGTTACCTTTCCTAAGAAGTATAAAAAATCTCCGAACTGCAACCACTCCAGCAACACCAAATAAGCATGGTGCATAAAAGTTAGTATCAGCACATAAACGAAATATGGAGCCCAGCCCATGCTTTTTAAACTTGGCTCTACATAACTCAATTCAGTTGTTTCCTGTGGCAATAAAAGGTTCAACAGAAACGGTCTGATATAAGCAATCAGCAAACAAGGAGCTGCATGTAATCCTGGTGTACTGGTAAAGAAATCCATGCTCAATCCAAAAATGAAAGCGATCAGTAGCAACGCTAAACGAGGAATACTGAACGGCAACCAAAGTAAAAACAGGAAGTACACATAAGGCACAATGAACTGATGCAAAGGCGGTACTTTATTCAGTACAAAAGCCTGTAGCAGCAGGAACAGTATAAAGCGAAATATATTCTTTACGATGTCTGTCATTAATTGGCTTTCTTTATCTCATCTTCTAACTGCTTTTGCTCAGTAAATAAAAGATTATCTACTAAGTATACGTATTGTATTGCTGATAAGTTAGTAGCAGGTCTCACCTTCAAAGTAAAGAAGTTACTGGAAGGATCTGCATCAATTGCTGTAATTCTTCCTACCATTAATCCATACGGAAATACAGAAGAGTACTGACTGGTTAAGACGGTATCGCCCTTCACCACTTTTGAACTCTTAGGAATGTTTTTAAGTGTGAGTACCAAAGGATCCTTTCCATCCCACTCTAACGTTCCGGCATTATTATCTTTCTTCAGCATACTACTCACTTTACTATTGCGATGTAGTAAGCTCATAACAATACTGTAGTTCTCACTTGTGCTCACTACCACACCAACAATAGAATTTCCCGGAGCAACAACAGCCATCCCTTTCTTCACACCTTGCTTTGTACCTCTTTCGAGTGTGATGAAGTTTGTTTGTAAGCTGATAGAATTATTGATCACTTTAGCAGGTAACCATGTAAACTTTCTCACCTTGCCCGTTGTGTCTTTTACCAAACTATCAATAAAGAAAGTTTTGCTTGTATCCGGACCGCTGAAGTTAGATGCCAGCATATTTCTTAATGCATTATTCTCATCCACCAAACGCTGGTTCTCATTCTTCAATCTAAAGTAAGATTCAACTGAGTTGTATTGCTTATCCGTCCAACCAGTTACACCCATGGCAACGTTTGAATAAACGCCTTCATGTGTTTTGTTGTAAGTAACAAGGATGGTAAGACAAACCACCTGTAAAACCAGGAAGATGATAAAGGTGAGATAACGACGTATGAATAGAAAGATATTCTTCATGCTAAGAGCCCCTCCTAACCTCCCCAAAGGGGAGGAATTTAGCCACCCTAAATTTAAATGATACTGCCTGAATCATCATAGGAGTTGAAGTCCTCCCTTCGGGAGGATTTAGGAGGGCTTTATCTCATTATAAATGGAAACCTACTGTAATTTTTCAAAGCTATACCAGTACCTCTTACAACACTTTTCAGCGGATCATCGGCAACATGTACAGGCAGTTTTATTTTCTGGCTGAGACGTTTATCCAAACCTCTCAACAATGCACCACCACCAGTTAAGTACAACCCTCTTCTGTAAATATCTGCCGCCAACTCAGGTGGAGTTGTTTCTAGAGCTTTTAATATCGCTTCTTCAATTTTGAAAATGCTCTTATCTAAAGCCTCAGCAATTTCCTGGTAACTCACCATGATCTGTTTTGGTATACCAGTAACAAGGTCACGACCATTTACAGGAATATCATCCGGAGGTGTTTCCAGATCTTTCATGGCAGCACCGATCTGAATTTTGATCTGCTCAGCCGTTCTTTCACCAATCAACAAACTATGGTAACGACGAAGTGCTTCCATAATATCAGCCGTAAACTCATCCCCTGCAATTCTTATTGATTGGTCACAAACGATACCAGCCAAAGCGATCACCGTAATACCTGTTGTACCACCACCAATATCAATGATCATGTTACCAACCGGCTCTTCAACATCTATCCCAATACCTAAAGCGGCAGCCATCGGCTCATGCAATAAGTAAACTTCTTTTGCTCCAGCTTGTTCGGCACTGTCACGAACAGCTCTTTTTTCTACTTCTGTAATGGATGAAGGAATACAGATCATCATCCTCCAGCTTGGTGGAAAAAGCGGCTTTTTAGGGTAGATCATTTTGATCATTTCCCTGATCATCAGCTCGGCAGCGTTGAAATCGGCTATTACACCATCTTTCAGCGGACGAACCGTTCTTATGCTTTCGTGTGTTTTTTCGTGCATCATCAAAGCCCTTTTTCCTACAGCGATCACATGCTTTGGATTATTTCTGTCAAGGGCAACGATCGAAGGTTCGTTAACTACGATCTCTTCGTTATGTATGATTAGGGTGTTTGCAGTACCCAGATCTATTGCAATATCCTGTGTAAACCAATTAAATAGTCCCATTTATATCAAAAATTCTTATTCGTGTTTGAATGCCTGCAAAGTGAAAGAATAAAGTTGAATCCGCAAAACTTCAAATCATTGATTTTTCAGGTGTTTCCGCCAATCTTAAGCTAAGATTTTGGGTTGGAAACCGGCTGTAGAATTTCTCTTCGGCACCTGTTGTGTCACTCACTTGTACGTTCTGTTCTCTATGCAGCTTTGATTCATCGTAGAAGTATGCTCAGAGTCTTACTATGAATTGTCTTCACATGGTCTGACGGTCCCCGTCTGACCAATTATAACCCTTCAACTCAAAGTCAAGACCAGTGACGGTCAGACTTTGTTAAAGAAACTCATAGCCAATATCTTTCCGGTAGTTCATTCCTGCAAAAGAAATTCCTTCCAATACCTTATTTGATGTTTCAACAGCTTCCTGAATTGTATTTCCGTAAGAAGTAACAGCCAATACCCTTCCACCGTTGGTTACAACGGTATTGCCTTCAGCTTTAGTACCTGAATGAAAAATTATAGTTTGCTCTGAGCCTATCAATAGAGTCGAAAAGCTGATCGGCTTATTCTTCTCATAATCTCCGGGATATCCTCCACTCACAGCAACGATGGCAACAATGCTTCTTGTATCGTATTCAATCTGAACCTCATTCAATCTTCCTTCCTGCATAGCCAGAAAGAGTTCTACAAGATCATTCTTCAGCCTCGGCATAACTACTTCTGTTTCAGGATCACCCATTCGGCAGTTGTACTCAATAACGTAAGGTTCTCCGTTGCAATTCATCAAACCAAAGAATACGAAGCCTTTGTATTCAATATTTTCCTGGTGCAAACCGTTGATCGTAGGCTGGATAATCTCCTCTTCTACTTTCCGCATGAATGCATCATCCATGAACGGAACAGGTGTAACACAACCCATTCCACCTGTGTTTGGTCCGGTATCTCCTTCACCAATACGTTTGTAATCTTTTGCATGACCGATGATCTTGTATTCTTTTCCATCAGTCAATGCAAAAACACTCACCTCAATTCCCTGCAGAAATTCTTCAATCACCACTTTGCTAGAAGCTTTTCCAAACTGCTCATTGATGATCATCTCTTCAAAAGTGGTCAATGCTTCTTCATGTGTTTGAGCGATCACTACACCTTTTCCTGCTGCAAGTCCGTCGGCTTTCAGCACTATCGGCAAAGAATGATTCTTTAAATATCTCTTTCCTTCCTCAAAGTTCTCCTTTGTAAACTCAGTATATCCTGCGGTTGGAATATGATGCCTTTGCATGAAGTGTTTGGAGAAAGCTTTACTTCCTTCTAGTTGAGCTCCATTTTTTGATGGACCAACAACGATCAGCTCTTCATTGCTTTTGAAATGATCGTACACACCATTTACCAAAGGTTCTTCCGGTCCAACAATTAGTATGTTGATGCTGTGTTCTTCCACAGCTTTTTCTATCGCAGCAAAATCATTCACACTTATATTCAGATTGGTTCCAACGTTTGCAGTGCCGGGATTTCCCGGAGCGATAAACAGGTTTTTGCAAAGTGTTGACTGGGTAAGTTTCCATGCTAAGGCATGTTCTCTTCCACCCGAACCTAAGAGAAGAATATTCATAATGCTGCGAATGTAAATGTGTTTTTTAGGATAGGGCTTTCTTTATAAGAATTTGTCCTTATTTTGAGCCATTAACCAACTGAAGTTTACTCAATAAAACGATTATGCCAGAAATTAAAGCGTCTGACGAAATTAGAGTTACGCCTACCGGATCGAAAGGTCATCCAAAAGGTTTGTACGTGTTATTTGCTACCGAAATGTGGGAGCGGTTTAACTATTATGGTATGCGAGCCATTTTAGTTCTGTTTATGACCAAGGCTCTCTTGTTTACTGATGCCTTCGCTTCCAATCTTTACGGTAGTTATACAGGTCTGGTTTATCTAACTCCTTTGATTGGAGGATATATCGCAGACCGTTATTGGGGAAGCAAACGTTCCATTATCGTGGGTGTTTTATTAATGGCTATTGGAGAGTTTTTACTCTTCTTCTGTGGATCGCTGTATGAGAGTTCACCCTCAACTTCTACCTTCTTATTTTTCTCGGGTCTTGGTTTTATGATCGCTGGAAACGGCTTTTTCAAGCCAAATATTTCTTCGTTAGTTGGTCAACTTTATCCAAAGGGCGATAGAAGAATAGATGGTGCTTACACGATCTTCTACATGGGAATCAATGTTGGAGGAGCTTTAGGTCCATTTATTTGCGGAATAGTTGGAGATACCGGCAACCCAGCCGATTTCAAATGGGCTTTCTTAGCTGCGGGAATTGGTATGTTGATTAGTGTGGTTATTCAAAAATTATATCAGGATAAGTACATAAAGGATCCTGAAGGAAAACCGCTGGGTGAGCCGTCAGCTACAGCTTCTAAAAACTGGCGAAACCCCGTTTTGATGATCCTGGGACTTCTTGTGTTTGCAGGTATAGCAATAGGGGTATTATATATAGATGCTACTAAGTTTAGTTTCTTATCCTATCTACTGCTTGGTGCTGTTTTGTTCATTGCATTTGTTTTGTTTACTGATAAGTCACTGCAGAAGGAGGAAAAAAACAGGATCACTGTGATCTTTATCGTTGCTTTCTTTGTAATCTTCTTCTGGTCAGCATTTGAACAAGCAGGTGCATCTCTAACATTTTTTGCTGATCGACAAACTGAAAGAGATCTTGGCTGGTTTACAGTACCGGCAAGTTTGTTCCAATCACTCAACTCCATCTTCGTTATTGTTTTTGCACCTCTTTTTGCATGGCTTTGGTTTAAGTTAGGCAAAAGAGAACCTGCGGCTCCAACAAAAATGGCTTTAGGTTTATTCCTTCTCTCTATTGGTTACTTATGGATTGCTTTCGGAGTAAAAGATGTTGCTCCTGAAGCGAAAGTGAGTATGATCTGGCTTACAGGTATGTATGCACTACATACATGGGGTGAGTTATGTTTATCGCCTATCGGTCTTTCGCTGGTTAACAAATTGGCTCCACTCAAGTTTGCCTCATTACTTATGGCTGTTTGGTTCCTGGCGAATGCTGCAGCCAATAAATTAGCTGGAGTATTAAGTGCATTGTATCCTGACAATGGAAAAACAACTTCATTCTTAGGTTACGAGATGAACAATATGTATGACTTCTTTATGTTGTTTGTTTTTATGGCAGGAATTGCCTCTATAATTTTATTCCTCCTTTCCAGCAAGCTCCAAAAAATGATGCATGGTGCGAGATAACTCGATTTTTTAAATACTTTTACGAAGGGTGGCTGAGATCAGTCACCCTTCTTTTTTAAACAACTACTTGCTATGTTCAAAAAACATCCTAAAGCCCTGCCTTATCTTTTTTTTTCTGAAATGTGGGAGCGATTTGGTTATTACCTGATGATCGGAATTTTCACGCTTTACCTGAAAGATGTGAAAGAGGGCTTCGCCATGACTGAAGCTGAGTCTGCTGACCTCTACGGTACTTTTATAGCACTTGTATTCCTTACTCCTTTCTTGGGAGGTCTGCTTGCAGACAGATATCTGGGCTATAGAAAATCGATCATTATTGGTGGACTGATGATGGGTGTTGGCTATTGCCTGATCGGGATTCATAATTTACCCATGTTGTATGTTGCCATGACACTCATCATCATTGGTAATGGATTCTTCAAGCCCAACATATCAACTTTACTTGGTAACGTTTACAGTACCCCTCAGTATCAACACCAAAAAGATGATGGCTACAACATCTTCTACATGGGTATTAATATTGGCGCCTTCATCTGCAATTTCTTTGGTGCAGCACTCTACAACATATTTGGCTGGGCTGAAGCTTTTATGGCAGCAGGTGTGGGAATGTTCATAGGTGTTGTTGTATTTCTTATCGGCACAAAACACTACAAAGCTTATGATATAAGGAAAGGTGTTGGACCAAACGATATGCCAATGGGTAAGATCGTTTTGTTGATCCTTTTTCCATCAATCGTTGCAGGCATTGTTGGTTGGATAATTCCAGGAACTTTATTTGGTTCCGATTCAACTGATGCATTCATTTTTGCCTGTGTGCCTGTTCTCTTTTTTTATGGTTCTCTTTATTTTAATGCAAAAACCGAAGAGAAGAGACCTATTGCTGCACTCCTGGCAATTTTTGCTGTAGTTATACTTTTCTGGGCTGTGTTTAAGCAAAACGGATCGGCTTTAAATACCTGGGCAGATCGTTATACTGATCGTGAAGTAAGTGGCGTTACCGGCAAAACCTTCTCATCCCTAAAAATTGCTGACACCTTATTTTATAAAAAGGATTCCGTCGCAGTTTATGACCAGCTTTTCAGACTACAGAGGAATGAACAAGGCAAGCCACTAAAAGAGGTGAACTATCATCCTTATTTCAGAAACATGGAAGAGGAAGACAAACCTGCAGAGAATGGCTTTGCAGTTTTATGGGCAACAAATCTTAGCCAATCTATTAATCCTGGCTGGGTCATCTTTTTAACTCCACTCATAGTAGCATTCTTTGCTTACCTGAGAAAACGGAATAAAGAACCGTCAACAGCAACGAAGATCGCTTTCGGTTTGTTGATCTCTGGTCTCTCAGCTTTAGTTATGGTTGCAGCTGTGGCAGCGAATAACAATGGAGGAGAAAAGGCTAGTGTTCTATGGCTAATCAGCAGCTACGGTGTTATCACGATTGGAGAACTCTTGTTGAGTCCAATGGGCCTGTCGCTTGTTTCAAAGCTTAGTCCTGTAAGAATCACTTCTCTTATGATGGGAGGCTGGTTTGTTTCAACTTCTATCGGAAATAAACTTTCCGGAGTTCTTGCAACCATGTGGGACACGTATGACGATAAGAAAAACTATTTCCTTCTCAACTTTTCCTTGCTACTTGCTGCAGCGATCATGTGTTTCGCTATGCTGAAGTGGCTAAACCGTATCATGAAAGAGAAAGGGTTGTAAGTTTCCTGAAATTTCTTCAAGGCGATGAGTGTTCATCGCCTTTTTTATTTCCCTATTTTTAATCCAACCAAATCCAACCACATGGCAGTGCAAAAACAATTCAAACCATTCATTCCAGATGATGCAAGGGTAAGAGAGTTCACAGTAAAGTCTGTACTGATGGGCAGCATCTTTGGCGTAATCTTCGGTATGGCAACAGTTTACCTTGCCTTGAAAGCTGGGCTTACGGTTTCAGCTTCTATACCTATCGCAGTTATCTCGATTCTTTTAGGAAAGCTGTTCTTGAAAACAACCATTCTTGAGAATAACATTATTCAAACTACTGGTTCTGCTGGTGAAAGTATCGCTGCCGGTGTTGTATTTACATTACCGGGATTTTTATTCTTAAGTGATCCTGCCAGTGCCGATTTCTTTAACTACATAACAATCCTAACACTATCCATATTTGGAGGTATTCTTGGAACGTTGATGATGATACCACTTCGGCGTTCACTCATCGTTAAAGAACATGATACACTTCCTTATCCTGAAGGAACAGCCTGTGCATCTGTATTGAAAGCTGGAGAAAAAGGTGGAGACCTTGCTAAAACAGCTTTGTACGGTGTTGCATTTGCATTTGTTTATGCCTTCATGCAGAAGATCTTTCATGTGATTGCTGAAGTGCCTACTTTCATGACTAAGCAAACACAGAAGTTCTTTCCTTCAGCGAAGATTAGTAGTGAGATTACACCTGAATATTTGGGAGTTGGATATATCATCGGACCAAAAATTGGTGGCATTCTAGTAGCTGGTGGAGTATTAAGTTGGTTTGTATTTATTCCA
>JANPIB010000025.1:0-17992 GCA_031424775.1 Chitinophagales bacterium
TCAGAACGTACAAGTGAGTGACACAACAGACGATGCTATGAAAAAACTATAGCTGGCTAAATAATTATTTCTTCCCTACATCTAAATACTGCTGTAAAGCTTTTACATAATCTTCAAAAGCCTGAACTCCTATTGGTGTGATCTTACAAGTGGTGAGTGGGTAATTGTCTTTGAACTGTTTGTTTACTTCTATGTAGCCGGCATCTTTTAGTTTCTGTATCTGCACAGAAAGATTTCCGGCTGTGGAGTTTGTCTTCTCTTTGATGAAGGTGAACTCAGCCTCCTTCACAGCAATGAGCAGACTCATCACTGCAAGCCGTAATTGCGAATGTAATATGGGATCAAGGTCTTTGAACATTCTTACAGTTTCTCCTTTCTACGCAATTTGTTGAATTCGTTATTGGCGAGATGACCTGGTATGATGTAACCGATAAGTACTGCAGCACCATGCAGCATCATAGTGTACTCGAAGTTGCGTACAAACAACATTCCGAAGCCAATGCCCCAGCATATATAAGCTCCGATGATGGATGGCTTAAAGTTCATTGCAGATCCATACACCAGTATCCAGAATGCATACAGGTTTATCAGTAGTGCGAAGCCGGAATTGGTTACAACACTCCATTCGGTCACTTGCCTTGCAGCAACATTTATAAACAGAATGATAAACCACAGGCTGATGAAAAAACCAGCATTCAATTTTTTAAATAATTCGCTGGTGTATGTTTTTACTGCTCCTTGTTTTTTAGAATACAGTTTACGAACAAAACCAAAGATCAAAAGCAGAATACCGATAACGCCAAATAGATTCCAGAAGAAAAAAGTATCGAACCAGTTAAAATGAAGATTGAGTACTGTTGATACTGAAGCTGCAAATAACAGCCAACCCCAAATGATCCAACCTTTACCATCATCTTTCTGCTGGTCTTTTGCAGCAGTTATCATCTGCTGAATGATGGAAAGACTTTCAACCTGGGTTAATTGTTTCTCTTCGTTCATGATAAAGCGATTTGTTTTCTGTACTGTGATCTTAACATGTGACCCGGAATGATATAGCTGATGAGCACACTGATAGCAGTAATCAAAATTTGTGTAGGATAACTGGTAAACACCGCTATTGCTGCCAATACGTAACAAACTATTCCACCAATAATAAGGGGTTTAAATTTTATTAGTTTGCCGCTAATGAAAGATCCTAATCCATAAAATAATATATAAAAAGGGAAACAATACTGCCAACCGATCTTAATAAACAGGACAGACATTACACCAAAAGCAATACCTATCCCCATCCACAATTGCCCGTTTGCCTCTTCAATAAATGTAACTGCCCTCTGCTTCTTAGCATCACGAAAAATAAAAACATTATGAATGATAATAGCTACCAGGGTGACACTCCATGCATAGTAATGTTTTTCATACCCAACTATCAAAAGTGAATATTGAATAACACAGCCAAGGAAAATTGCATAACCCCATAGCAAAAAATAGTGGCTGCCATCGCTAAGCGAATGTTTGGTTTTATCTATCATTGATTGAATGATCGATAAACTTTCCTGGGGTGACATTTCTCTTTCCATATTCTCAGTTCAAAGGTTTGATTGTATGAGGTGTTTGATTGTTCCTGGCTGTTAATGAACAGTCGAACTTAGGAACAATCAAACGCTCAAACTTATTTATGATGAACATTTTGCCAACATGTCTTCAGCATCTTTCTGTCCCCATTTAGGATGAAATGGTGAAGCTGGTTTTACGGTTTTGAAAAGGTCAACACTTTTTTGAAAAATTGGTTTGGCTTTTTCTTTCCCACCACCATAGTTTTCAGGCGTACCAAAAATACCCTGGGCTTCTAAGAAATAAACTCTTGGATTATTAGGATCAGATTTTTTAGCAGCTGCCAATGCAGTGCTCATAGCAGCACTATAGGTCATCCAACGAGTTTGCGGATCAACCAACATTTGCTGTGTAGCCACCATGTAAGTGAGAAGATATAATTCCGAATTCTTTTCGATTGCTTCGGCTTTGGCAATGATGCTCTTTGATCTTTCAGCAAGTTTGTCTTTGTCTGCTTTTTGATCCATCCAACCGATGGTAATGTTTGCCATAGCAGCATAGTAATAAGGAAGCCACTGTGTTTTTTCTGCGTCACCAATTCTTTCGAACTGTGCAGAAACCTCTTGCAGATCCTTTGTAGATTTTGCTGAGTCCATCATCATCAGCGTTTCGCCCATTTTCTTTTGGTACATCTCAGATTGTGAGAAAGCTGCGATTTGTAAGCTACAGGCAGCAAGCAATAAGAAGATTATCTTTTTCATTGTTGTGTGGTTTTTATTGTGTTGTTATCGTTGTGAATCTTGTTTCTTTAATTTTTCATATTCTTCTTCAGCGGTGAAGAACCTGTTTCCATGATAGGCACCGAAATACTGGAATGCTAAACCCAAGCCCCATCCTAACATTGGCCAGATCGGCCAGAAGTGATCAAGATCTGCTGAAGAAAAATACCAGATGCCAATCAGGAATGCATTTACAAAAATGTAACTCGCAAGGCTCCATTTAAATCCAACTCTTTTCTTAGCCATTTGCCAGAGTTGGTCATCTCTTTTTTCATTGTCCATATAGAAGGTTTTTTGGTGTAAGCTATTTCTTCCTTGTTCATCGTCCCTTGCGTCGCACACTTCAACTTTTATCGCCTCATTGTACAATAAACAATAGGAATAATCATATAAATCCTTTTAATCACCGGTTACAAATTATTATTTATGGCATCCTGTGTTCTATCAACACCCCAGCTAAAGAAAGCTCCGATAAAGAAGAATCTTTTAGCAGGTAAGCCAATCGCTTCTTTTCGTTGTCCGTTGTAAGAATAGTTATATCCAAATACCGGATCAGCACCCAATACATTTGTTACACTTGCTACTAACACTATAAAGTTTTTTGTGCTCTTCCCAAGCGTAGGAACATAGTTGCAGCTAAAGCCAAGGTTATGAAATTGTTTAGTAGTTCCCTGGTCGGCAATTTCTGTTTTACCTGAAACACCGTTCAATGCCAGATTGTAGTAAGGTCTTCCTGTTGCAAAAGAGTAAGTGAAGTTGAACCCTGTTTTCCAATCTGTCACCCATCTTTTGGTAACGAGGCTTACTGTATGTTTTGCAGCAAAAGTTGGATTGAGTTGGTTAGGATAGTTCAGGTAATCTCTTTTTGTGTCGAGGTAAGAATAACTCACCCAGTAATCCAGATTTTTGATGGATTTTTTATCTCTCCAGAATAATTCAAAACCTTGTGCATACCCTGTACCATTATTGTTGTAAGATGGAACAGTCTTCACCAGTTCGTTATACTTTTTGTAGAACACTTCTGCTCTTAGCGTATAATCTTTCGTCATCTTCTGGTAGTTGGCTATGTAGTGAGTTGCTCTTGTATAACCCAGTTGAGTTGATTGCACCAATTGAAGCACTTCGGGTTTTTGATAAAACTCACCATAAGCCAATGACACCTGTGCAGATTTTCCTGTCTTGTAAGCCAGTGAAAGACGAGGAGCAATATTGGTTTTGTTGATGATTGATGAATGCTCAGCTCTTACACCAACTTTTGCAGCAATATCATTTGTGATGTACAGATCAGCTTCTGTGAACAATGCCTGGAAATTGTCTTTAAGCAAAGAAGTATATCCATTGTAAGTGCTTTTAATCCAGAAGTATTGGTACTCTCCGCCAAATCTTAATACACTAATACCGCTCAGTTTCTTTTCCATCACCAGTTTAGCCTGGGAAAGATCCTGCCTTTGGTGAATATTGAAGTTCTTGTTCTGCAACCAGGGTTGAGTAAAGGTTTTAGGGTTGTTTTGCTGATCTTGTAGTTGCTGCTGCAAGTCATCTCTGTTTAAAGAATAGCCTAAGCCCAGGTTCATCTTCCAGCCTTTGCCGAAGCTTTCTCTCCAGCTAACATTGTTGTACCAGTTAAGGTTATCAATACCAAAAGCATCTTTAATTCCAACGCTGTCGATATCAGGTCTTCTTAATCCTGTATTGATCGTTCCGAATGTTGTGTAGTATTTTATGATTCCTCTTTTTGTCTTGATGCGAAAGTTCGCATCACCACTATGCAATTGGGGAACACGGAAATAATCAGGTGTTTGTTTTACAATCTCGAAATAGGCTTTCAGGTTAGTGTAGCCATAGTTTACACCCCATGATGCGTTTTTCTTTTTGGATAACTGCTGAAATCCTGCACCCAAAAACAATGGAGAAATAGAAGCAGAAGCTTGTGACTGTTCTGGAAGATCTATTGATTCAAGAATTAAAGCAGATGACAAAGCCTGACCATACAAAGCTGAGTATCCACCAGTGCTGAACACAGTTCCTTTGAATAACATCGGAGAAAATCTGCCTCTTGAAGCAATATCCGGAACAGAAGTATAAAATGGATTGTTCACCAAAGTTCCATCGATAAACTGCTTGGTTTCGTAACCTGCACCACCTCTTACAAACAAACCTTCCTGCTCACCTACTTGTTGAGCCCCGGGTAAAGTTTTTACAGCTGCAACAATATCAGCGTTTGCACCACCTGTTGTAAGTACATCGAGTGTTGAAAGCACAGTTGCTTTCTTTTTATCGCTGGCTTCAAATGCTCCGGCTGTGATAGTAACGGCATTCAGTTCATTGATCTCTTCCTTCAACACAAAATCAATTTGAATGTTTTCTTTCAGGATATTGATCTTCTGCTCAACAGTTTTGCAGCCAACCATGGCAGCAGACAACTGCTTTTCGCCTTTTTCAAAGGTTTTGAAAGAAAAATTACCCAAAGAGTCACTCACTGTTCCGTCGTAAGTTCCCATTAGCGTAATAGAGGCTCCGGCAAGTATTCTGCCTTTGGTATCTTTTACTGAGCCTGAAACCCTTACCTGGGCTAAGGCAGAAAGACTAAAGAAAATTGCAGCAATTAGTAGTATTGGTTTCATAACATCGATTGACACAGCAAACGTAGAGTAGTTTATTTTATAAACCAAATTATTTTTTGAAATATTTTTCCCTTGAACCGTATATTTTTCTCCTGTACTGTCAGGTTACCTGCCATGCCTACAATGCTGGTAAATACATTCCCTGCCGGAAACAAAGACAAACCACCTTTACCTGCATTCAAAAAACTACCCACTACCTGGCTAAATTTTGCGGTATTGGTCTTTTTAGCTTTTGCTAATAAAGGTTTCATGGCGTTTTGAATTTCCATTTCAAGGTTAAAGCCTAATTCGTTGCTGGTAGGGTTATTAAGCGAAGCAATCTTATTTCTATAACTCTCTTTTGAAATAAGTGTTTGCAGGTTATTGGCAGAACTAATAGCTGCATCTAAGAAAAGAGAGGTATTGGTGAACTTATCGTAACCTACTCGTTGTTGCTTTTGTATTTGCAGCTTTAAATCTGCAACCTGCTTGTTGAGGTTTTGAATTTGAGCTTTGCTTTCTTCATTTGCCTGAATGAGATTAGCTAAAACCATTGTATCTCTTTGCTTTTGGGCTAAACCGCTATTCCAAAGTATCATTATGAAAAGCAATAAAAGGAGACGGAACATTTTGAAGAATTATCTGAGCAATTTGCTTCCTTATCTTAGAATTAAAAATTATCATAGTTCAAAAGATTTAAAGAAAAGTTTATAATTTATAAAATTGATTGTCAAGAGTGATTATAAAAAAAAGGTTGCTTAAAAATTAAGCAACCTCTTTATCAGAATTATTTCTAAGCTCCCAAAAGCGTTACGCTATATATCTCAGGTAATTATACAATAGGAGAAAAGTGATAATACCAAAAATTAATAGAACATAAGTTAGAGACATTTTTTTACTACGAACAACAGCGTATGCAGCAATCATCAAACCCAAAAAAGAAAATCCCACAAATATCCAAGGATTAGACTGTTTCTGTGTAACTGCAATCAAAGCTGCGGCTACACTTATAAAAATTCCCAAAACTATCCAAAGCTTATGATTCATACTTATGATTTTAAGGTTCAACACAAGCTTCTCTATCTAAATCACAATCTTCAATCATAGAGTCAAGATGAACTTGTGCTGCTGATGAGCAAGCGAGTTGAAATAAACACTCCCGATTTCTCTGTAACTCACTCTTTGGGGAGTGGATTTTAATTTTAGAGTTTCAATAAAATTGGAAGACTACTTAAAAGTAGTCCTCCAACTAGAATCAATTAAAATACTTCATTTATATTCTCATAGAACCAAGGGTAAAATACAAATCGTACTATTAAAAAAGATACTATCAAAACCAGTGAGAAAAAAAATAGTTCACCTTTTATAGAAGTCTCTTTAATTGAAGCATCAGACTTTGCATTAATAGCTTTTAACAACTTTCTAGCCCGAGAAATTATCGAGAAAAGTAAGATAGCATGTAGAACAATAAACATTAAAATTTTAAAAATATTCATATTATTGATTTAATCTTCTGCTTGCTCATATAAACAATAACCAAATGTAGCAATTGCAATAGCGGTTCCAATAGGTCCAAACATTCTTGATGCAATTTTTCCAAAAGATTTGGAAATAGCCTTGATAGTCCATTTAGTACTTGTTTGAGTCACGCCTGCTGCGAAGAGAAAGTCAACACCTAACGCTATTAATACACACTCAACAACTTCGCCCATTGTTAGTGTTGCTGCCGTTTGTTCAACCGGAATTTCCTCATCAAACAACGCATCAGGTGGAAATTTAGAAAGAAAGAGCAGTTCTTCTTCAGTTTCAACAGAAATTTCATGCTCCTCTGCAATAAACCTTGCATAATTTAATAAAGGTTGCTTTAATTCCGATATTAATGAAATGCTCCCTTGCGATAAACTAATTTCACCCGAAACTACTTTTTGTCTGAATGTATCAATATTCATTTCTTCTGGGCACTCATTTCTAAGGATGGCTCCAACTGAGCTATCATAATTCGTTGTCATTTCTAACCACTCCTGTTTTGAAATCTGCCCATCACTTTGAATAAGCATATAACTCTTATTAAGAGATAATAGACATAAAGATGTAGAATTCGGCATAGCATTCGTGTCTGCTAATAAAATACAATTGAATACAATTAAAAATAAAAATTTCATAAGTGAATAATTTTGGCTCCTACTCTTTTACCGGTTTCAGATTTACCCGCATTCTTTAAAGGGGTACCACTCTTTAAAGAACACAACAAAAATGCCTTTGCTTTTAAAGTTTGCCTATTATCCTACTTTAAGTTTCTTAAACAATGCTTTATATTCTTTAAAGCAATCTACACAGCTCGCCCTACTGATGCACTTCAAAATTTAAAGCTTATTTAATTGCTAGTCTGTTTTTTTTTTTTTGATTTTGCACCTCTGTTTCAATGGCAGTAAGGCTTTGCAAAGAATTACTATCAAACAAACTTTGCAAACCTATACCCTATGCTAAGCCTTATTATTGGAGAGAACATCAGAAAATGGAGACAGTTCAGAGGTTATCAACAACCTGAATTTGCAGAAAAAATAAGTGTCTCTGTAGTAACATTGAGCAAATGGGAAAACGGCAGGGTAGATATTTCAATCTCCTCTTTACTTAAAATCGCCTCTGCACTTGAGATCAACCTGGATGACTTATTATCAAGTACTCATTGTATAAAATCTCTAGTTGCAACTATGGTGAGTATTGTTGTTTTTTATTACTCTTTACTGGAAACCGCCTTAGTATCTCAGTTCAGTTTAATAGAATGTATTTGATATAAAGAATATTTCTAAAAATTCTTTATCCAAAAACAAAACAGCCCTGAGCAATCAGGGCTGTTTCATTTATATAAGAACGAGGATTTCTTATTTATAAGCCGGCATCAGATTTTTAGCCAATTCAACCATTTTGCTTAATCCATCTTCAGGTAAATTACCTTTTTTGAACTCAGCCAGCACTTCAGGTAGCTTGTTTTCCATCTCAGTTAAAAGATGAGATTCAAATTCCTTCACTCTTTTTACAGGTACATCTCTCAACAAACCTTGTGTTCCAAGGTAGATGATAGCTACCTGCTTTTCAACAGAGAATGGAGTGTACTGAGGTTGTTTCAGGATCTCAACATTTCTTGCACCCTTGTCAATTACTGATTTAGTTGCAGCATCCAGGTCACCACCAAACTTAGAGAACGCTTCAAGTTCACGATACAAAGCCTGGTCAAGTTTCAAAGTACCAGATACCTTTTTCATTGATTTGATCTGAGCGTTACCACCCACACGACTTACCGAGATACCTACGTTAATTGCCGGACGAATACCAGCATTAAACAAGTTACCCTCAAGGAATATCTGACCATCAGTGATCGAGATCACGTTTGTAGGAATGTAAGCAGAAACGTCACCGGCTTGTGTTTCAATGATCGGAAGGGCTGTCAATGAACCACCACCTTTCACCAAATGCCTGATCGATTCAGGAAGATCATTCATGTTCTTAGCAACATCATCATTGGCAATAACCTTTGCAGCTCTTTCCAGCAAACGACTGTGTAAATAGAATACATCACCAGGATAAGCTTCACGTCCTGGAGGTCTTCTCAACAAAAGAGAAACCTCACGGTAAGCCACAGCTTGTTTAGAAAGATCATCATAAACGATCAAAGCGGGTCTACCGGTATCACGGAAGAACTCACCAATCGCAGCACCAGCAAATGGAGCGTAGAACTGCTGAGGAGCAGGGTCAGATGCAGAAGCCGCAACAATTGTTGTGTACTTCATCGCACCATTATCTTCCAACGTTTTCATGATACCAGCAATCGTAGAAGCTTTCTGACCGATCGCTACATATATACAGTAAACAGGTTTTCCTGCTTCGTAGAATTCTTTCTGGTTGATGATGGTATCTACACAAATGGCAGTTTTACCAGTTTGACGGTCACCAATAACCAGTTCCCTCTGACCACGACCAATAGGAATCATTGCATCGATCGCTTTGATACCAGTTTGTAGTGGCTCTTTTACAGGCTCACGGAAAATTACACCCGGAGCTTTTCTTTCTAGTGGCATTTCATAAAGCTCACCCACGATAGGACCTTTACCATCTATAGGCTCACCCAAAGTATTAATTACACGTCCAACAAGACCTTCACCTACTTTAATAGATGCGATCTGCCCTGTTCTTTTTACACTGGCACCTTCTTTAATATCGCCACTTTCGCCAAGCAAAACCACACCCACATTATCTTCTTCCAGGTTAAGGGCAATTGCTTTTGTACCGTTTTCGAACTCTACCAGTTCACCAGCACTTACATTGTTTAGTCCGTAAACACGGGCAATACCATCACCCACTTGTAATACAGTACCAACTTCTTCGAGGTCTGCACCGGCATTGAAATTGCTCAGCTGCTGTCTTAGTATCGCTGATATTTCATCGGGTTTAATCTCTGCCATATTGTTGTTTTTATCTTGTTTGTTTTGAGGGTTTTTTGGAACCCAGCTTTTAAATTTCTATTTAGCTTTGGTTGCGTCGCACTCTTGTACTTTCTGTACGTTATGCGGCTTATTATCTTAGTTTCTGAACGTAATGATTATCCAGGAACTGCTTTCTAATGTCTTTCAGATCTCTCTGAATACTTGCATCTACTTTATTGTTGTTGAATTCAAGAATAAATCCACCAATAATAGAAGGATCCACTTTAGTTTCAAGTTCAATTTGTCCTAAACCAGCTTCTACTGAAACTTTCTGCTTAATTGAACGCATTAGCTCTTCACTCGGCTCAACTGCAGTGGTTAGCTTAACCTTACTAATTCCTTTAATTGTGTTGTACTGATCGATAAAAGCATTTACAATTTCAGGAAGTGTAGCTTCTCTGCCTTTCAGCACAAGCAACCTGTTAAAGCCTTTCGTCATTTCACTCACCTTGTCTTTCGACACAGCATCGAGAATTGCATTCTTCTTATCGCCCTTAATAACAGGACTTTTGATAAGGGTTACAAATTCCCGGCTTTGCTTTACAACCTGCTGTAGATATTGCATGTCTTTATAGACTGTCTCCAGCTGACCTTTCTCTTGAGCAAGATCAACCAAGCTTTTTGCGTACCTACCTGCTAAACGTGGACTTTGCATATTCTAGTTCAAATTTGTCCCGAAGTTTCGGGATGCAGATTTGCAAATGATATTAGCACATTTGCAACATTTGCACATTAGCACATTAGTTTAATTTAATGTCTCCTGCCAACTCCTGGATGTATTTCTCCTGCTGAGATTTATCAGCAAGTTCTCTTCTCAGGATCTTCTCAGAAACTTCGATCACAAGGCTACCAACCTGGTTTTTCACCTCAGTTAGAGCGGCATTCTTTTGCTGATTGATCGCAGACTGAGCATCGGCAACGATTCTCTCGTACTCACCTTTTGCCTTTTCTTTTGCATCAGCAATCATTTTATCAGAAGTTTCTTTCGCTTCTTTGATCATGATGCCTCTTTCTTCTCTTGCCTTATTCAACAAAGCTTCGTTCTCACTTTTCAGTGTAGCCATTTCAGCCTTTATTTTCTCAGCTGAAGAAATAGCATCAGCAATTCCTTGCTCTCTTGCTTTCAAACCACTAATAATAGATGGCCAAGCATATTTAGCAAGGATAAAGAAAACGATCAAAAACGCTAATAAGGTCCAAAATATCAACCCAAGTTCCGGCTTCAGTAAATCCATAATATCAATTTGATAATTTGCTAATTCGATAATGACGACCAGGTCATATCAGCTGAATTATTTTTCATAGCCAGGCTTTGTTGAGGGAATTGTTGCAGTAAAAGAATGTACTTCGGTAAACTCAGTATAAACTTGCAACAACAGATTCAACAAGAACTAAAGCTGGCTTAATAAGTAAAGAACTAAAAAATGCACCCTCTGCCCTTTGCTTTGGGTGCATTTTTTTTGCAATGATTAAAGTACCATTGCCAAGAAGCCTACGATGATTGCGAACAGTGCAGCACCTTCTACAAGGGCAGCTGAAAGGATCATGTTAGCACGGATATCGTTCATAGCTTCCGGCTGACGTGCAATAGATTCTACCGCACCTTTACCGATCTGTCCGATACCAATACCAGCACCCATTGCTGCTAAACCAGCACCAATTGCACCACCTGCATTTGCAGTTCCTTTTGCTGCAGCTGCTGCTGCCTGAACTGAGTCATTCTGCAAAAGGATGTTCATTAATTCCATGGTATGTTATTTATAGTTAAAAAAGACTTTGTTATACGTGTACTTCTTCTCCATGATGCTCACCACCTTCAAACGCCTGACCGATGAATACAGCAGTAAGGTTTGTGAAGATGAAAGCCTGCAGGAAAGCAACAAGCACCTCAATGAAATATATGAATATGGTAAAAGCAAGGGAAATTGGAGTAGCACCCCAACCTGCACCTGTACTTAAATTGCCGAAGATAAAAATGAGTGAGATCAAACAGATGATGATGATGTGACCAGCCACCATGTTTGCAAAAAGCCTTATGATCAAAGCGAAAGGCTTGATGAACACACTCAGAAACTCCACCAACACCAAAATTGGTTTTACAAAACCCGGAACTCCCGGTGGATTGAAAATGTGAGCCCAGAAATGTTTATTAGAACTCGCAAGAATCACAACAAATGAAATGATTCCCAGTACAAATGTGAAAGTGATATTGCCAGTAACGTTGGCTGTTCCTGGAATAAGACCAAACAAGTTTGGAACAAGAATAAAGAAGAACACTGTTAACAGGTAAGGAAGGTACTTTTCATATTTATGTCCCAGATTTGGTTTAGCCACCTCATCACGAACGAAAGTAACCACCGGCTCAAGCAAGTTTTGCTTTCCTTTTGGTGCAGATGTAACACCTTGCCCTCTTTTATACGATTTTGCAATTGACAAGAACAACCAAAGTAGAACGATCATAGCGATCATCATTTGGAAAACGTTCCTCGTGATAGAGAAGTCGTAAACCTGTGTTTCAGTATCAAGTGTTTCGCCATCCGCTTTTACCGGAACTACTTTATCTTTCTCGTTCAGGCGGTAGTTTTTGTAAGCTGCATGTCCATGTTCAAATTTTGAAGACATGAAAACATCAAACCCTCTTTGAGGTGAGTAAAGGATAATAGGAAGCGGAAGAGAAATCGGATGCTCTTTACCATCAGATCCTTCATACTCGGCAATATGATATTCATGATTGTCGAGAATGTGACCGAAGATCACTTTTGCAGCATTGAAACCTTCCTTTTTCTCACCTTTATGTTCACCATCTGCATGATTCGGAACCTGGGTAGTATCTACCTTAATATCAGGCTTATGACCACCATGCTCCTGTGCTGAAGATATGTTTGAAAAAAGTATGCAAAACAGGCTGAAAGCCGCTATAAATAAAGGTTTTACGCTCCTTAAACCCATACCGTTCTTTTGAAATTTGCGGCAAAGATAAGGGTATGAGCTTTACAAATTTCAAAAAGGAAAACTGCAAAAAATCGCAGGATTATAGTCCCTCTTTTTCTCGTAATTCTTTGATCTTTTCGAGGTACATGACGTCTATCTGATCTTTGGGACGATTGGTAGCTTTTTTATTGGCTATCAGATGGTTTATGTGTAGGAAAGGAACACGAACACCTTCAATTTCAGCTAATACAGCAACTTGCAAACACTCGCTAAAGGAAAATCTTTCCAGTCCTTTGAGATCAACCAATAGATCTAACTTAAGTCCGTTATTGAGATTGAAATTTGTCCAGCCCGGAATGATTTGCACCGTAGCAAGCATGAAAAAATCACCCATTCCATATTCTCTGAAAGCAGTTCGAAGACAGAGTCGATTCTTGTATTATCGGTCAAGATTATATGGCTGATGAATGATCTTAGCTTTTTTAAGTGTTTGCTGCACTTTGTATAACCTGGTTGCCATAAGAAATCTTTCGGAGTAGCTTCTTTTTAAAGCATCTCTTAAGAGGTCAATCTCAGCTTTTTCATAATCTGGCTGAGGTTCCTGTAATATGTTTTTGTTCTCTGACATCCTCCATGCAAATTAAAACAAATAATGAGCCTGGCAATTGCTGATTAGTGGTAGCAAGCCGAAGTGTGCGACGCAACATAAGCTCAATTTATAACCTATAGCCGACCTCCAAAAGCTTAATTATCTTTGCCTTATGGATATTTCGATTAATACCCCTGCAATTCTTTTTCCTGCAATTAGTTTGGTGATGCTGGCTTATACCAATCGTTTCCTGGCTCTGAGTAATGTGGTACGAAACCTAAACGACCGTTATAAAGGTACGAAAGACGCTAAACTGCATGGACAGATCAAAAACCTGCGTTACAGGTTGAAACTGGTTCGGCAGATGCAGGCTTTGGGTGTGGTAAGCTTTATCTTCTGCATTATTTGCATGTACCTGATATATATAGAATGGATGACGGCAGCTCACATTGTGTTTGCAGCAAGTATGCTTACATTCTCACTCTCGTTATTCTTATCACTTCTGGAAATTCAAAAAAGCACCAAAGCTCTTGAACTTGAATTGAGTGATATAGAAGGACTGGAAGACCCTTCGTTAGTCGATTTCGTTAAGAGCAAATTCAACCGGGATTAGTTCAAACTCGGAGCAGCTGCCGTTGCTTTTCTTTCACCGATCTGTTGTCTCCACATAGCGTAATAAAGTCCTTTGTCGTTGATGAGATCCAAGTGGGTTCCTGTTTCTACCACTGCACCTTTCTCAAGCACATAAATTCGGTCAGCATGCATAATAGTGCTTAACCTATGGGCAATTAAAACGGTGATCTGCTCTTTTTCTGCTGATATTTTTCGGATGGTATTGGTGATCTCTTCTTCCGTAATGCTATCAAGTGAAGATGTGGCTTCGTCGAATATCAAAAGACGAGGGTGACGCAGCAAAGCTCTTGCAATACTGAGTCGTTGTTTTTCACCACCGCTGAGTTTCAATCCACCTTCACCAATCACATTTTCAATGCCCTTTTCTGCCCTAGTTAAGAGATTCTGGCAGCTGGCTTTGTACATAGCATCATGCAGTTCTTCATCAGTTGCAGATGGATTCACAAAAATGAGGTTCTCTTTAATCGTTCCGGCGAAAAGCTGAGTATCTTGTGTTACGAAGCCAATCTGGTTACGAAGTTCATCGAAATCCATATCGTGGCTATCAATATCATTATATCTTATATGACCTTCCTGAGGACGATACAATCCAACCAACAACTTTACTAGTGTACTTTTTCCAGCTCCGGACGGACCGACAAATGCAATGGTCTCTCCTTTCTTTACATCAAAAGAAATATTATCAAGTGCTTTGTATTGAGAAGTTTGGTGTTTAAAAGATATGTTTTGGAATTCGAGTTCTTGAATTGTACCTACTGAAACTGGTTGAAGAGGCTTTAACTCAACTTTCTTTTCCATCACATTATGGAAGTTGTTGATGGAAGCCTCCGTTTCACGGTAAGTCATAATGATGTTTCCAATTTCCTGCATCGGTCCAAAAATGAAAAACCCATAAAACTGTAGAGTGATAAATTGACCTGGAGTTAGGTATTCTCTAAAGATCAATAACAATAAAGTGAAGCTAATAACCTGCCTTAAAAAATTTACCAGCGTGCCCTGAACAAAACTGATTGCCCTGATGCTTTTTACTTTTCTAAGCTCAAGTCCGAGGATCTTATAAGTATTATTATTCAATCGCTTCACTTCCTGCTCTGTAAGTCCAAGGCTCTTTACAAGCTCAATATTTCTAAGCGATTCTGTTGTAGTTCCTGCCAGGGCTGTTGTTTCTTTAACGATGTTCTTTTGAATGGTTTTGATCTTCTTACTGAGTCTGCTTGTAACTAAAGCCAAAACAATGATACCACCAATATAAACTGGCATGATGCTCCAGTGAAGCCTCATAGCATAGACAGAAACAAAGACCAGGCTTACCAATATTGCGATAACTACATTGATAAAAAGGCTGATGAACTTTTCTGTATCAGATCGAACTTTCGTTAAGATAGAAAGCGTTTCACCACTTCTCTGGTCTTCAAAATCCTGGTAAGGCAACCTCATAGAATGACGAAGTCCGTCAGTAAAAATCTTTGCTCCGAACTTCTGAATGATCACATTAACGAAGTAGTCCTGGAAAGCTTTTGCAATTCTACTCACCATTGCTGTTCCAACCAACAATCCGAGATAGATCAGAATGCCATTGATAAATTCACCTTCACTTCTTGGGATAGTTTTATCCGTGTCAAAGAATTTTGGATGATTCGCAAACTTGTCGATCACCTTACCGATAAGTAAAGGATCAATAAGAGAAAAAACCTGGTTGACTGAGGCCAGAAAAATTGCCAAAGCGATCAGCCATTTATAAGGTTTAAGGTATTGGAGGAGTAGTTTCATATTTCGAATTGAGTAGGCGTTATCTGTTCAATTAGCGTACAAGTTCACCAAAAGCAGACAAAGTTGCATTCCTAAATGCAGAAAATCTCAACAAAACCTGCAATGAACTTACTTTTATGCCAAATCAGGTTAAGTTCATGGGTGAGCCTTTAGTTTCAATAGCGATGGCGACGTATAATGGAGAACGGTTCATTGAAGAACAGATTAATTCTATTCTTAACCAAACGTATTCCAGCCTTGAGCTGGTAATTGTTGATGATGGCTCAAAAGATAAAACCATCAATATCATCAAAAACATCCAAAGCCAAAATCCTAACATTCGCTTGTTTATAAATGAACAAAATCTTGGCGTTACAGCAACTTTCAACAGAGCTGTTTCAGAAAGCAAAGGATCATTCATTGCTTTTTCTGACCAAGATGATCTTTGGGTAAATCATAAAATCGAAACCTTAGTTAGTCGGATCGGAGATCATAATGCTATTTATGGAAATTCTTTGTTGGTTGATGAGAAAGGCAACTCATTAGATAAATTTTTTTCTTCGATGATGCACCTGAAAAGTTATTATTCCGGGATGCCCTTCTTGTTATCAAATACTGTTGCAGGTCACGCCATGGTGGCTAAAGCCGATTTTCTGAAAAGAATTCAGCCGTTTCCATCCAACCTGTATTTTGATCTTTGGATTGCTTTTAATGCAGCTGCAACAAACGGAATTAAATATGTTGATGAGGTTTTAGTGCATTACCGTCAACACAGCAGCAATGCAGTTGGAACAAGTTTATCTGCCAATAAAAAGAAAAGACCTTCTGCACAAACTCAGTTTGAACAAAAAAAAGCGGAACTGGAAACACTAGCCACGGCTAATATCAGTCACCAAGAAACAAAAGAGGCATTGCAGCAGATGATCAGTTTGTTTGAACGTAACTGGAGTTTTAAACGCAGTGCATTCTTCTTTACCAACTTCAATAACTTACTGGAAGCAAAACAGAAACCTTATTACAGAAAAGTTATGTACTGCCTGAAAATGTTTTTCAAACCAAATTTCTAAGTTCAGGGTATCTTGCCGCTGAAAATATCTTGTAATGAGGTTGTTTAAGAAAAAGTCTCCTGCCATCGTTCATGTTTCAGAAAGTCAGTTGAATGAGCTGAAGAATCATCCGTTCGGAACCAGTGGTTCAATTGAACTGATGGGGAAGCCATTCCATTTTCATGATGCCAGGTGTTTCTACGATTCTCATGAGGAAATTCTGAAAAGCAGAATCTATGAATTTCAGACAAATAATCTTCAGCCCTATATTATTGATTGCGGAGCAAACATGGGTGTGAGTATTCTATTTTTCGCCAAGCATTATCCAAATGCAACGATCATTGGGTTTGAACCTGAAGAAGAGATATACAATGTTCTTCGTCAGAACATAGAAAGTTACCAATTAAAGAATGTTACTATAGAAAAGAAAGCTGTGTGGGATTCTGTTACAAACCTCAACTTTTTTACAGATAAAGGAATGGGTGGAAGTGTTGAGAACAGTTTCAATAAGCAGGAGCCTAAAAAAGTAGACACCGTTAGGCTGAAGGATTACTTAAACAAACAAGTAGATTTTTTAAAACTTGATATCGAAGGAGCTGAGTACACAGTTTTGAAGGATTGCTACGATGAACTTCAAAACGTTCAAAACCTTTTTGTAGAATACCACAGCTTCGTTAGAAAAGAGCAACACCTTGAAGAGATTCTTAGCATGTTGAAACAATGTGGCTTCAGGTATCATTTACGCCAATCATTTTCAAGAGAACGTCCTTTCGTTGACAACTTGCTAGCTTGTGAAAATATGGATATGGCGATCAATGTCTTCGCTTACCGCAACGAACACTAATATTTAGCAATCCGGTAGCTGTGCTTGATGTAGGAGATGATGTTGAATGATTTTTTGTAGTAGAAAATGAGCTTTCTATTTCTAATCAGGAAAGCAAAAAGATTCTTATTTAATTTTTCCGTTCCCTTTGATTGAAGCAGCTCCGCAAAATCTTGAAAAAAAATCTGATGTTCTCTCAGCACTCCAGGAGCTTTTGCAAATAACTTGTGGTGTTCAGCTGCTTGCAGATTATGTGCTTTTATCTTCTGAGCTTTTGATACTTTTTCTTTTGTAACAGTAATATTGGACTGATGTACACGTTGATACACCAATACCTCTGGCAGAAATTGAACTCCTCCATTGTAAGCTGCAACAACTCCCATCCACCAATCATACATAATACCTTCAGTGAAAGGCAACACTTTAGGTAAAAAAATTTTTCTGATCATCAAAGCATGTCCGCTGATGCTGTTGAAGTAACTGAGCTTTCTTCCATCAGTACCTTCAAAACTTACACTGTCAGGATTGATCTTCGATTCAACTGGTAACTTATCATGAAATTGAAGGGACTTGCAATTGATCAAAGGGATATGAGGTTTCCAAGCCTTTATCATCTTCTCGATCTTGGTAGTTACCCAAACATCGTCCTGGTCTGAGATTGCTATTACATCTCCTGAAGCTGCACGTAAAGCTTGTTCAAAGTTTTTGTTGAATCCGAGATTCTGTTGATTTTGATGAACTTTCAAATTGCTGAAGCGATCTTGAAATTCCAGAAGAATCTGCATGGTATCATCAGCAGAACAA
>JANPIB010000026.1:0-21986 GCA_031424775.1 Chitinophagales bacterium
AAACTACCGATGTGCTGGAAAGAGGTACATGGATCTTTGCAAGCATAATTGCAGTGCTTTGCATTCTTTCTATTGTGTTCCTGAACAGAGGAACTGGTTCTGACGATAGGATTGATAATCTGAAACCAGGTACTACTCAGAGTGCTCCTGCTAAAGGTAAATAATAAATAAAAATTATTAGAAGCCCTGTCATATATACTGACAGGGTTTTTTATTTTCACCAAGTATGAGAAACATCATCCGGATCGTATTGGCAGTGATAGTGATCATTATTGCTATAGCTGCATGGTTTGTCTTTGGCTCGGCAACAAGTTTTACTGGCAAGAACAAGTTCTTGTATTTAAGAGAAGGGCAGAATAATAAAGATTCCTTGCTGGCAATTTTGAAGCGAGAAGATCATCTCTCCAATCTTAAAACCTTTTCTTTCTTAGCAGATAGGTTGGATATGTGGAGCAAACTAAAGCCAGGCAAGTTCGAGATCAAGAATGGCGAAAGTGCTTTGAGTATTGTTCGTAAACTTAGAAACAATCAGCAAAGTCCGGTGAACCTGGTGATCAACAAGATCAGAACGAAAGAAGACCTGGCAAAGATGATTGGCAAGATGTTCTCTACTGATTCTGCTACAGCAATCTCATTTCTTAACTCAAATGATTCCATTTCTAAATATGATGTGGATACAAATAAGGTGATGACATTGGTAATTCCAAATACTTACACCTTTACCTGGACAACTCCACTCAGGAAAATATTCAATAAACTTTCTGAAGAACAAAAGAAGTTCTGGAGTAAGAATGATCGTTTGCAGAAAGCTCAAAATGCAGGATTATCAGCAGACCAGGTTTATATCATTGCTTCTATTGTTGAGGAAGAAACCAATAAGCATGATGAGAAAGGAAATGTAGCCAGCGTTTACATCAACAGGTTAAACAAAGGCATGCCTTTAGGTGCTGACCCAACGATCAAATTCGCTTTAAAGGATTTTACTTTGAGAAGGATCTACGAAAAGCATTTGTTTGTTGAGTCTCCTTACAACACTTATCGTAACAAAGGCTTACCACCAGGACCAATTTGTACTCCATCATCCATCACCATTGATAAAGTGCTTGATGCTCCTAAAACAGATTATTACTACTTTGTAGCACGTATAGACGGATCAGGTTATCATCAATTTAGCACCACATTCGAGGAGCATAAAAAATATGCGTCGCAATACCATCAGACTCAAGACAAAAGAGGGAACAGATAAGGTTCGCAGTTTCGTTAACTACAGCTATCCCGTTGTTGTAGTAAGGAACAGGAGCAAAAAGACTTTCCTGCCCGGTTTTCATGGTATATCGTTATACGATGTGTCCAGGTATTTCTGGGTTGAATCAAAACGACTTGGACTGAGGGAAAGAGCAGCTGCCGTAGCTTTCAACTTTCTCATGGCAATTCCTGCAAGTGCAATCTTCCTGATCACGTTAGTCCCCTACATGCCGATTCCTGAGCAATTTCACGACCAGGTGATCCGGTTGGTTCGGGATATTATCAGGGATCCCAGTGTTCAGCAATATGTTGTGTCGTTTATTGAAGACTTCTTTCATAAGCCGCAATCCGGTTTATTGTCTGTTGGTTTTTTGCTAGCCATATTTTATTCTTCCAATGCGGTTATGGTGATCATCAGAACGTTCGATCGTTCATTACATAAAAAGGTAAAAAGAGGTTTTCTCAGAAAAAGACTTAGAGCCATCAGACTTACTACTGTAGTAATGCTTCTTTTTATAGGCACCATTTTCCTGCTGTTGGCTCAAGGTGTTTTCTTTAAGTGGATGATGGATTGGATGGATATTACTGACTCCAACATAAAGTGGCTAATACAAGTAGTTCGTTGGATAGCTATCCTTGCATTATTTACTTATGCCATTGGATTTCTTTACCGAAATGCTCCTTCCATCCATAAAAAATGGCGACTCTTTTCTCCCGGAACAATTGCAGCCGTTGTGCTCACCTTGGTAACCACTTTCCTTTTCTCACTTTGGGTAGAGCATTTCAATCGCTTTAACGAGTTGTACGGTTCAATCGGTACAACATTGATCATCATGCTCTTAGTGTACATCAACAGCCTGATTCTTCTGATAGGTTTTGAGCTGAATGTATGCATCGACTTTCTACGAACAAAAGCCGACGAAAGGCTGTTAAATGATACGAATGGTTTGGAAACAGACCCAAAACTTCCGAATTTACACACTTTAAAACCTTAGAAGTATGAAACTCTTCCTGCTTACTTGCCTTGCAATTACAACAATTGCCATTACATCTTACGCACAAAATCTTACACCGATCGCTGTAGGATCTTCTATTCCAATGAGCGATGTGAAGATGAAAGATGTTTCCGGTAGAGACATTTCGCTGAAAGATGCTGTAGGCAAAAATGGCTTACTGGTAATGTTCAGCTGCAATACATGCCCATATGTAATCAAGAATCAGGAAAGAACCAAACAGATATGTGACTATGCAAAAGCAAACGACTTAGGTGTGGTTGTGATCAACTCAAACGAAAACCTGAGAGACAATGAAGATTCTTATGAGGCAATGAAGAAATATGCCGCCGAACAGGGATATAATTGGAACTATCTGGTAGATACCGATTCAAAACTGGCAAATGCCTTTGGTGCTACAAAAACACCTGAAACCTTTCTGTTTAATGCTGAGGGAAAACTCACTTATCATGGAGCCATAGACGATAATGCTTCAGAAGCTGAAAACGTAACTCGTCAGCATCTGAAAGAAGCCATCACTGAAATGAATTCAGGAAAAGAGGTTTCAGTGAAAGAAAGTAAGTCAGTCGGCTGTACCATCAAGCGAAAAAGCTAAGCTGCATAATCATATTTAAAAGTCCTGGAAAAGATTTCAGGACTTTTTTTATGGAATGTTCCCAGCCTTTGCATCACAGCAGTACTTCACCAAACCTTAACATTTATGAAAAGCTACGCAAACATCCTGCAGACCAGCATTATCGTAATAATCATTGGTTTGAATAGCTATGCAATGGGTAGTGGACTTGTAAAAGGCAGTTTTTGGGGAATCATGCTGTCCCTGGCTAGTTTTGCCGCCTTAGGATATTGTATTCATCTCTTTAGAAAACTAAAGGAGCTGGATTCTGAAGAAGAGTATTAGAATAAGAGTGGTTCAATAAGATTTTATTGAGTCAACTTTTGTTTTTTATGGCATCACCTTTTGCCGAGTTTATCCTGAGCAAGCCGAAGGGCTCGGTTCAAAGTTCCGTTTCCATGGCAGCAACCCAGCTATAGTACATACCTCCACTCCATCATAAATTTCTGCTGTAGTACAAATCTGTGCTTATTTTTAGCCTGACCAAAATTAAATGTACATGCGGAAATTACTAATGGCTGCAAGCCTCCTGTTGATAGTGTACTCAACTATCGCCCAGGATAAGAAAGCGATCACACACGAAGAACTATGGCTGATGAAAAGGGTTGGAGCACCTGAAATTAGTCCTGACGGAAAATGGGTGATTTTCAATGTCACCGAACCAAGTTATGTAGAAACGGATGCTGTAAACGATCTCTGGATTGTTCCGGCTGATGGTTCTGCAGCACCTCGTCGGTTAACAAGCGGTAAAAGCTCAGAAAGTGGGTATCAATGGAGTCCTGATGGTAAGCACATTGCTTTTTCTGCAAAGCGTGAAGGTGACGAAGCAGGGCAGATTTATCTGCTCAATGTAAACGAGGGTGGAGAAGCACAACGTTTTACCAATCTTTCTACCGGTGCCGGATCACCAAAATGGAGTCCGGATGGAAAAATGTTATTGTTCAACTCTAGTGTATTTCCCGGTGCTTATTCTGATTCTGCAAATAAGAGGATTGCAGATGATAGAAAGAAGATCAAATACAAAGCGAGAGTGTACACCCAATTTCCTATTCGAAATTTCGACAAGTGGATAGAAGATAAACAACCTCATTTATTCGTCCAGGCAATTGGATCAGATAAAGCGAAAGATATTCTTTCAGATGTTGCCATCTCTAAATTGATAGGATTCAACTTAGGTGGTGCAGTTTGGAGTGCTGATGGAAAGTCGGTAATCTTTTCTGCTACAACAGATGCAGAAGTTTCGGCTTACCAGGATCCAACCTCGAAATTATTTTCAGTATCAACCAATGGAGGTGATGCAAAACTTCTGACTACTGATAATGATTCATATGGAAGTCCTCAATTAAGTCCGGATGGCAAATATCTTTTCTGTACCAGCAGTGCATCCAATAATTACAAAGTGTACAATCTTGATTACCTCACGAGGTTCGACTATCCATCAATGCAAAACAAAACTGTTTTGGCAAAACAGGTGGATAGACCTATCAACAGCTATACAATTGCAGCCAACACAATATTCTTTGCCAGTGAAAGTGAGGGAAGAGACATGCTGTATAGTTTACCTGTAAACGGTGGAAATCCTCAGCTTATAAGCAAAGGTGGTGTTGGTTCTTATTCTGGCTTAAGCGTATCAGATAATGGCGGAACGCTAGTTGCATCTTTTGAAAGTAGCGTAATGCCTGCTGAAGTGGTAAGACTTAATGCAAATGGAATTCATTCACTCATCTCCAACTTTAATACAGAAAAGCTGAAGAAAATTGACATGAATGCAGTTGAAGAGATGTGGACTAACAGTAGTCGTGGTAAGAAGATTCATAGTTGGATCGTTAAGCCTGCAGGTTTTGATGCGAATAAAAAGTATCCTTTGTTTGTTGTGATACATGGTGGACCAGCCAGTGCATGGAAAGATAACTGGGGCTATCGCTGGAATTATCATTTACTTTCTTCCCCTGGTTATGTATTAGTGTTAACAGATTATACTGGCTCAACAGGTTATGGCGAGAAGTTCGGACAAGATATTCAGTACGATCCATTCAAGGGTCCGGCTGATGAAGTGAACGAAGCAGCTACAGATGCCATCAAACGTTTTTCTTTTATTGATGGAACAAAGCAAGTTGCAGGTGGTGCCAGTTATGGTGGACATTTGAGTAACTGGTTGCAAGCAACAACAACTCACTACAAAGCTTTGGTTAGTCATGCCGGTTTGGTGAACAGTGAAGCACAATGGGGAACAAGCGATGGCATATATCACAGAGAAGTGATGGCAGGTGGACCACCTTGGGAACAAGCTAAGACATGGACGGAACAAAATCCAATCAGGTTAGCTAAGAATTTTAAAACACCAGTTCTGGTTACGGTAGGTGAACAGGATTTCCGGGTTCCTTTAAATAATACGCTAGAATACTGGGCAGCTTTAAAGCGAATGAAAGTTCCTAGTAAGTTGATCGTTTTTCCTGAAGAAAACCATTGGATATTAAGAGCAGAGAACAGCAAGTTCTTTTACCAGCAATTGCATGAATGGCTAGCAACTTATTTGAAATAGTAACAATCTAGTTTTAAAGATGACATCACGAAAGCGATGTCATCTTTTTTATCTCCACTCACCATACAAAACAAAAGCACCCCAGAAATAAGGATGTGAAAACTTCGGATTCTTGCTGAGTGTTGCCTGGGCATAACGCAGTGCATCTGTCCTTGACATCTTCAGGTATTTGATATTCTTGTAAAACTCTGTAAGTAAAATTTGTGTTGCTTCATCAGGAACCTGCCAAAGCGGACCAACACCGGTTGTTACCCTGTTATTCAAAAATGCATTAATAGGGGAGATGTACCATCCCTTAACTGTTTCCTTGGTTACAGCCATGTCACAGGCAGAAAGGAAAACCATGCTGGTCTCTTTTTTCATCAAACCATTCATTTCTGCAATGCTGAATTTCCCATCATTCGCTTCATCAGAATTAAATAGGAGATAAGATTTCGAGAAATCATCTCCGTCTAATATTCCATGTGTGGCGATATGAACAAAGCTGAAGTTTTTTATCGCTTCTTTTGCACGTTGCTCTGTTGCATTCTCTTCAAGGTAAACAGTTGCTGAAGGAAATATCTCGGCTATATTTTTTGCTTCTTGTGTAGCTCCGGGTAAGCTTTTATCAGGATTGCCAAATACCACAAATGATTGCTCTATATTTTGTGCCTTATACGGTTTGGAGAATATCTCCATTTTATTTGTATAAAATAGTCGGTAGTTCTCAATTAGAAAATGGAATTGGTTATTGACATCTAAATAACCCAAAGTCGAAAATGGAATACTACTGAGCTTAGAATTTGGAATGATGCAAATTGACTTCTTATCTTTTAACTGATCTTCAATCGGGGTAATAAGAAGGTTGTATAAAGTTGTTGCATCTTTTTTGAAATCTCCCTTTATTACATTTTTATCCTTAACAGTAGCTCTCACGGTAATAGCACCTGTTCCTGTGGCGTTTTCAGGGTTCTTTAAAATACTTAGATATCTTGTTGCTTCAGCATTCAAATCTTCAGGAAGATCTACGACCTTAATTCCTGTTTCCTGGTTGGTAACAGAAAAAATAAAGAGCTGCTTATCATTGATCACATATAGAAGCACGATCGTACTGTCTGGGATATAATCAATATAGTTTCTAAACTGACTTGGATCAGTTTTAGAGAAATAGCTGTTCAGATCAGGGTATTTCTGAACAAGTTCATTGATGAAGTTCAGGTAATCTTCTTCAGCTACTTTCTTTACATTTTCTAATGAAGCAATGAGCTGTGTGTTTCTCTCCTTTTCAGGTTTGGTCTTTTCTTTTGCAATAGCCTGATCGATCGCTGTTTGTTTTTGCAATAGTTCACTTCCCTTTTTGAGTGCTTCAGTTTTTTCTTTATCAGCTGTTACAATTCCTGACTGCTCCAATTTCTCTTTAAGTGCCTGTGAGTTACTTTTATCAGCATAGAAAAGTGCTTCGTCAGCTCTTTTAAGTTTGGCGAGGCTTGCTACCAATTTATTATACAAATCAACTTTCTTTTCATCAGCAGCATATACTTTCTTTGCTTCTGCACCGCCAAAGAGTTTAGATGCGGAATTCTCTACGAGCTCTACTGACTGTTTAAAAAATACAATAGCTGAATCGTAATTATTCTGTGAATAATAAGAGAGCCCCAACTCATACAATACCTGCCAGAGATATTTGGAATTTGTTTTTGTAGCCAGCTTCGCAGAAGATGTTAAGAAAGAAATCGCTTGTGTAGTGTTTTTTAGTGAATACGCTTTTCCCAGAGATAACTCAGCTTCAATTATCCTATCGCTTTCGTTTGTGATCAGGGATGTTTCTCTTGCCTCTGTCAAATATTTCAAAGCTGTTTCTATCCGATTATTTTCAAGTTCTACTTTGCCTAGCAATAAGGAAGAACCTCCTAACATTCTTTTTAAATTTCTCTTCCTCGAAATATTGTTTACGTCCAGAAGGTATTTAGTAGCTAAGGTGTAATTCTTTTTAGCTAAGTAAATCTCCCCAATATTTTGACGGGTAACAAGTATACCTTCATTTATTGTGTTTTGACGGCTTGCCAGCCTGTCAGATTCCATAAAGTAGCTTAATGCTTTATCGTAATCTGCCTGGAAAAAATACACGACGCCAATATTGTTATGAGTAGTACTTCGAGAAACCTCGTCTTTTTCAAGTTTGTACAAACTATCGCTCATCAGGTTGTATTTAACAGATGAATTAAAATCACCCATTCCACTGTGCACAGTTGCCATTGTGATATAGGTGTTAGCGATCTGCCACCTGTTGTCAAGACCTTTAAATATCTGTAAGGCACTATCAGCACAGCTTAATGCTTTTTGATGTTCTCCAAATAAACTGTACACGAAGGCCATATTGCTTAATGCTGACGCTACGCTTGAGAGGTTCTTTAATTCATATCCCAGTTGCTTTGCTTTTTCAAAATAGAGCAATGAACTGTTGAAATCGCCTTTGCATTCCAGAGAATAACCAATTGAAGAGTATATTACAGGAATCTGCGATTTGTCACCAAGTGAGTCGTATAAATTGAGTGCTTTATTGTAAAGTACAATAGAGGTGTCGTATTCAAGCTTTTGCGTTGCACCATCAGCTATTCGTGCATATACATAAGCTTCATCACTTTTGCTTTTTTGATCTATTGCAAGTTGAAGTCCTTCGTTGAAGAATTTTTCCGATGTTTTGTAATCATACCTTCTTGACGCTAAGACACCAAGATTTAGCGAGGAATACAGCAAGTTAGATTTATCATCTATCTTTTTTGCCAGATCATAGCATATCTGATAATTTTCTCTTGAGAAAGCTGTATCGAAATAATATGCGGCATCTCCAATTTTATAATATGCATCTATTATGGATGATTTGGTGCCTCGTTTTAAATTGATGTTAAGTACCTTTTTATAGTAATCTGCCGCTTTTTGATACTGCTTGTCAGTTTTATATACATCTCCAACTGATAATAGATTGCTTACTAATCCAACACTGTCTTCAGATCTTTCATAAGCTGCAGAAGAACTATCATAAGCTGCAAGTGATTTAGATTTTTGTCCTACTAAATTATATAGATCGGCCAATTTGCTCCATGAATAAGCTTCACGAGAAGCATCAGTGGCTAATTTGCTTTTTTTAATAGAAGAAGTATGTGACTGTATAGCAGAATCGTAGCTTCCTAAATTCCAATAAGCTTGTCCTATCTGTGATAAGGAATACGCAGCATCAGCATTCAACTTTAATATACTATAAACATTTTCTGCTTTGCGATGTTTATCCATCGCATCTCTATATTTACCTTGTTTAAAAAGTACATAGCCAAGGTTGTCATTGGTGCCAGCTACTTTTTTTACGTCACTTAACTTTACGTAAGATTCTTTAAGCTCGGTATAGATATCAAACGCATCATTGTAAGCACCTTGTTTTTTGTAAACATCGGCAAGTGAACTTTGTACATCTGCAGCCTTTGATATGGAACTAAAATCTTTATCTTTTTGATAATTCTGGATAGATGTTTTAAAGGATGTAATAGCCTTTGCATACTCATCCAGGCTACTGTACATATCACCTTTCCGGCTATAAACTCTCCCAAGCATAACTTCTTTTGTGTCACCTTCAAGATAGTTGCTTGTATCTTGAGCAATTGCAGCAGCTTTGTCAAATGCGTTTTCAGCTTCCGGGATGTTATTTAGTTTTTGATAGAGATACCCTTTCTTAAGAAGTAGTTCTGTATGGAAATGACCATTTTGTTTTGCTGTAAGATATTTCAAACTGGAATCGCAGGCATTCAAAGCCTCCTGTAGCTTTAATCTTCGCTGAACGAGCTGTGCCTGAGCAAGAAAGTGTAAGCCTTTTGAGAAACGGTCGTTAAGTAAATTTGATACTGCATAAGTGATCGAAAGAATAGAATCTGCTGCAGCTTCTTTATCCTCATCCTGCTTATTCATTGCTATAAAAGACCATTTGCTCACATATTCATTGTCTATTATTTGTGTAGCGTTTTCATTTACAAAACTTTGGAATTTTAGGGAGCTGGGTTTGTAAGAGAGAAGCGTATCCAGCATTTCAGAATGCGAATATTTGGCTCCACCATTTAGCCACCACTTTACAACGTAATCAATGTAATATGAGTGACCTCTAAACCATGTAGCTTTATCTTTTGCCAAACTCATAAATGGCAATAAGGTTCTTGCATTTGCATCTTTTAATATTTCTAAAACACTTAAGCCTTTATATCTACCTGTGGCTATTTTTTTTCTGTAATTAGAATCAGGGTTGGCTGAAGTAGCTTCCCTCGTATAAGCATTTCTGCATTCTGCAATACAAATGTTTACTATGCTGTCATAGTATTTTTTATCAGTTCGTTTAAGTAGCGTCTCGAAATTCCATAGCTTGCTATCATCTCTCTTGAAGAAAACAATACCTAAAGTTTCAAGATCAAATATGATGTTGGAAGTATTTCTTTTAGGGATTTTTACATCTAATGTTACCAGGTCTCCAACTTTTGCGATATAGCTGCTATCTGTAAGTGATTCTTTGGAGGAAATAACAAATCCCCATGTTCCACTTGTGTCTGAGGAATAGACAAAATATCTCCCGATCTCCTTTGAATAATCATCATCAGAGCCAACGCTTAATACAATGCCAGAACTGCCTGGTTGAATTCCACTTTTATCGGTGGCAGGAAAGTAAACTAATGTTGTATCCCTTGATTGGGTCTTTGCATCACGCTCAATATAAGTAATGCGAAAGGTCTTTGTGATCCATTCCATTTCCTGCGACTTGGCAGAAAAAGCAAAAAGGCAACAGAGGGTAACCAGTGCAGAAAGCAGGTAGTTTTTACCGCACATACAACGGATGTTTAGTTTGTAATGTTACAAAATATATGCGGCGGTAAGATGAGAAAGGCAAACTTGTGATTCAGAAGTGCAAATTCTGAACAAAGGGATCTGCTATAATTTATGTTAATATGTAATCTTCAAACCCCGACGGATCTGAAGATTACATAAAACTTGACTTATTCAACTTTTGTGATCTTCAATACATTGGTTGGCAAATGTAAATGCACAGGTGTACTTCCGGTATTTACTACCACATCTCCCTCTTTTATAAAACCTCTTTCTTTTAGAATGCCGATTTGATCAAGGATGATGTCATCAAGACTATCTTCTTCATCATAAAAGAAAGCTCTGGCACCCCAACTTAAACTTAGCTGGTTAACAAGGGCTCTTTTTTTAGTGAAAAAGAAGATTGGTGCTTTGGGACGATAACTGCTCAGCATGAATGCAGTGTAACCACTCTGCGTCATTCCAATCAATGCATCAGCGTTAACATCGTTCGCTATTTTACAAGCATTATAGCAAATAGCATCGCTTAAGAAAGAAGGAGAGTGTGGCTGAGGAATAAGATCTGCTTCACGATTGTAGCGGTATTCACGTTTTTCAACCTCCATGATTATCTTCCGCATTGTTTCCACTACTAAAGCCGGATGATTACCAGTTGCGGTTTCACCACTAAGCATTACGGCATCGGCACCTTCTAAAACGGCATTTGCAACGTCAGATATTTCACTTCGGTTTGGTTTAGCTCGGTCAATCATACTTTCCATCATCTGTGTAGCAACAATCACTGGCTTAGCACGGTGAATGCATTTTCGAATGATGTCTTTCTGTATCATAGGTACCTGCTCAACCGGAAGTTCCACACCCAAATCACCCCTGGCAATCATGATCGCATCACTTTCAAGGATGATCTCACGAATATTAGTCATCGCTTCAGGCTTTTCAATCTTAGCAATGATCTTGGTGCTGCTCTTGTTTTCTTCCAGCTTGTTGCGAAGAATAATAATGTCCTTAACGCTTCTTACAAAACTGAGCGCCACCCAGTCCAATTCCTGCTCAATAATAAATTCAAGATCAACGAGGTCTTTATCTGTTAATGCTGGGAGGGAGATCTTTGTATCAGGAAGGTTGATACCTTTTTTTGAGGTTAGTTTACCACCAAGCATAACTTCAACCTTAACATCTTTCCCTTTTGTTTTCTCTTTTACTTTCACCTCGATCTTACCATCATCGATCATGATGATATTACCAACTTTTACATCATCAGCCAGATTAGGGTAGGAGACATATATCTTCTCCATCGTTCCTACCACCTTTTCATTGGTGAATGTGAGAATGTCTCCCGGCTTTACGTCTAAACCTCCTTCGAGAATCTCACCAACACGAAGTTTGGGTCCTTGTAGATCTCCGAGTATGGCAATATTGTAAGGTTCGGTTTTATTGATGTTGCGGATATGCTCAATGATCAGTAACTTATCCTCATGGCTACCATGAGAAAAATTGAGCCTGAACACATTTACGCCGGCTTTCACCAATCCTAATAGTTTATCATAAGTGTCACAGGCAGGTCCAACTGTAGCAACAATCTTTGTTCTGTGGTTAACATGATCAACACCAGCTTGTTTGTCCATTTGCTGATGTAAGTATTTCTCTAAATTCTTTGACATAATAGATTTGATATTTGAAGCGGATTAACTCGCTAATATTTTTACGATCTTGATCCATTCCTGACCGATCTTCTGTCTCTCTTTTACGGCTTTGTCGAATGGTGTGTAATGGATCTTGTTATTGATAACACCCACCATCACGTTACTTCTGCCTACCAGTAAGCTTTCAACAGCATAATAACCCATGTGGCTTGCTATTAACCTGTCCTGGCAAGTTGGTGAGCCACCTCTTTGAATGTGACCGAGAATACAAACACGTATATCAGATTTGGGTAGCGCCTCTTTTACGACTTTGGCAACCTGGGTGGCTCCACCAAATTCTTCTCCTTCTGCAACAACAATCAGGTTCACCAGCTTTTTACGTTTTTCTTTTTCTGAGAGGGAAGCAATTATCTCATCCATATTGGTCTTGTTTTCAGGGATGAGAATGTTTTCAGCTCCAGTACCGATTCCGCTGTATAATGCTATGTATCCTGCATCACGACCCATGACTTCTACAATAAACAGACGATCATGGGCTTCCATTGTATCACGGATCTTATCGATCGCTTCGATAGCAGTGTTAACAGCTGTGTCAAAACCAATGGTAGAATCAGTACCTGCAATGTCTTTATCTATCGTACCTGGTAAACCAATACAAGGAATATCAAACTCATTGCTGAATATCTGTGCACCACGGAAAGAGCCATCACCACCAATAATCACTAGGCCGTCTATGCCTCTTTTTTTCAGGTTGTCGTATCCTTTTTGTCTGCCTTCTGGTGTTAAGAATTCTTTGCAACGGGCAGTTTTAAGAATGGTTCCACCTCGTTGGATGATGTTAGCTACAGATCGTGTATCCATTGGAACGATATCATCTTCCAACATACCAGTATAGCCCCTCATCACTCCGAAAACTTCTAAACCGTGGTAAATCCCTGTTCTAACAACTGCTCTGATGGCTGCATTCATTCCGGGTGAATCTCCACCGGAGGTGAGTACACCAATTTTTGTAACTTTTCTGTGGCTCATAACGGGTAGCGAAGTTAATGGAAAGGAGTTTAGGAAAAACCGTTTAATGTGTAAAGTTTACACGATCAGTGTCATGCTTATTTTCTACTATTGTTTGTATGGAGATTCTCATCACCGGAGCCAATGGCTTTCTGGGACAGCATTTGTGCAGATTTCTAAAGAATGGTCATAGCATTTTTGCTACCGGAAAAGGAGAAAAAAGATTGCCTTTTGATGATTTAAAATATGTTGAATGTGATTTGGGTGATTCTTTTTTGATCAATGAAATGATCAGCACGGTTAAGCCGAAAGTAATTGTTCACACTGCTGCAATGAGTAAGCCGGATGATTGTTTGAATGACCCGCAATTGTGCAGAAAGGTGAATGTACAAGCAATGGAAGTGATGGTGAGAACTGTGCAAAAACTAGATGATACGATACACGTAATTTATACATCGAGTGATTTTGTTTTGGGTGATGATGGACCTTACGATGAAAATGCAACTCCTGAACCGCTTAACTTTTACGGTGAGACTAAGGTTGAAGCTGAGAAAGTCTTATCTGCCAGCGGATTGCATTATACGATAGTAAGACCCGTTTTTATGTATGGAGAAACCTGGGAAGGTATGAGACCTACTTTTCTTCATTGGGTGAAGAACAGTCTCGAAGCTGGTAAAGAGATCAAAGTAGTTAGTGACCAGCAACGAACGCCAAGTTATGTTGGGGATATCTGTAAAGGGATATCAACGATTATTGAAAAGAGGGCAGAAGGGCTATATCATCTTGCGGGAGAAGAAATTGTAAGTCCTTACCAGATGGCGGTACAATTTGCAGCACTTTTAAAACTGAATACAGATTTAATAGAGCCAGTTACCGCTGAAACTTTTCCTGAACCTGTAAGAAGAGCCAGGAACGGAGGGTTAAGAATTGAAAAAGCAAAACGTGAACTGAGTTTTACACCGATAAGCCTGCAACAAGGATTAACGCTTGTAGCTAAGTGTATGTGATAGGCTATCAATAGGTTAACAACCTGTTATTCCAGAAGAAGACACGTAGAAGAATAAGTATAACTTAAGTATAATATAGCTATGAGTTAGGTATAACTCAGCTATAACAGAACGGTTTAACTCATCATCAATACGTTAACACTACGTTGCAGAATGTTGAAAGCAATTTCAGCCATTAGGTTTTCTTTATCCAGTGTTGGATTTACCTCTGTAACCTCGAAGCAGCAAACTTTACGATTCTGCATTAGTTTACTGATCAAGTCTTCCGCTTCCCTTTCTCTCAAACCATTACCAACCGGAGTTCCTGTTCCACGAGATATAGAAGCATCCAGGCTATCCACATCAAAGCTTACATAGATATCTGTACAATCGCTCAGGTAACGTAGAATTGATCGAACTACTGCTTCAGCTCCTTTCCGCCTTAACTCTGAAGTAGTCACAACTTTGATCTCGTTCTTTTCTATAAGGTTCTTTTCCTCTTTTTCATAATCCCTCAACGATATAAAAACAAGGTCTTCTGCCAATATTTTTGGTGAGATATTGCCAATATTCTTAAGATATTCCCACTGCTTTTTGGTTTCAGCGTCAAGATCATGAACTGCTGATCCGGCATTATCCATCGCAAGTGCAGTAGCCAGTGGCATACCATGCATATTGCCAGAAGGAGTGGTGTAAGGAGTGTGCATATCAGCGTGAGCATCAATCCAAATCACACCCAACTTGCTCTTTGGTTTAGCCATTTTAATTCCTGCAATCGTAGCACCTGAGGTACTGTGGTCTCCACTTAAAACAACAGGAAAGAAGTTGCCTTTAAGGGTATCAGAAACGGATTTGCTCACCCTATCATAGATCGTTGCAACACCTTTTATCCGTTTGGCATAAGGTGATTCAATTGGTTCGTAGAGCAATTTATTTTCGGTAGGTATCTTCTCTGAAGGGAAATGAATGAAAAAGTTGCTCATAAAGTCCAGAGCAGCGATCTTAATTGCTTCAATTCCCAGGCTTGCTCCTCTTGTACCGGCACCAATTTCTGATGGAACTTCTATCAGCTTAATATTTTTCATCTCAAAGCAACGTTAGGGGCAAATGTAGCAAAAGAAGTTGCACATGATGTTTCATCTACATATAAGAATTAATAACCGTATGGATTAAAATAAGTTTAAGTGTTAACAATAATTTCTCTAGGGGATAATAATCTACTATTTTGTTGCTTCATCGACTACTTAACATTTGCCTTTTATGAGAAAATTGTACCCATGCCGTGCATTAGCACTGCCAAAATCATTTTTTGTATTACTAGTTACTTTTTCAATTGCTGCTTTTCAACAATCGGTTGCACAAAGTATTTCTAACTATTCCTTCAGTACTGGCAGCGATGGATCATTTGTCCAGGATTTAAATGCCAACCCCATTGACATGAGTTCAGGGACTACACAACTGATAGGACCCTCTGTTACAACGGGTGCAGGTAGTGGGCTTGTAAATTTGCCATTTGATTTTTGGGTGATGGGAGTAAGAAATACTCAATTTAGTGTATCGGCTAATGGTTGGCTGGGTATTGGGGTAGCATTAACTGGAACGGGAAATGGCTGGTTAGGAGGTGGAACTGCAGGCAGCCCAAGAGTTGCACCACTTCTAATTAACAGTACGGCTGCCGGAGTTAACAGCGCTGCAGGTACAAGTTCAACAGGCAAAATTCATTATAAAGTTGTAGGTACAGCTCCAAATAGGGTATTGGTTATAGAATATCTCAATCTTAATCTATCTAATCCGGTTGTTAATGTTTCTCCAGATGCAACTTTTCAGGCACGTATTTATGAAACAACGGGAGTTATAGAATTTGTATATGGTAGTCTACAGGTAAGTGGCTCTACCAACGTTTTTGGTGCTATTGGTTTCTCAAATACTTCAACTTTATATCAGAGTATTAATCCGGCTACGCACACTTCATCAACCTCTGCAAGCACTACACCTACCTTCACACCAGGTGTAATAGCTAGTTTGAATAGTCCAACAGAAGGTTCTCGCAGATATTATAGGTTTGCACCTACTACATCATTAGCACCTTCCGGACTGAATTTCACGAGCATAGGTGTTGCAAGTATGACTTTGAACTGGACTGATAACTCATCAGATGAATTAGGATTTGCTATTTACAGGTCAACAGATGGTATAACTTATACACATGCATCAACTGTTGCAGCAAACTCAATTTCTGCAACAGTAACAGGACTAAGCTTCAGTACTACTTACTTCTTTAGGGTTCATGCATTAAAAGAGTCTTTAAGTAGTGGTTTAACAGGAAGTCAGGCTACAGGTACACCTTCACTTAGTGGCACTAAAACAGTAGGTACTGGAGGAGATTATTCAAATTTGACCCAAGCTTTTGCCGCAATAAACACGAACGGATTGGTTGGTAATATTGACCTTCAATTAATAACGGGGTATCCGGCTGTAGCAGAAACTTATCCCATAGTTTCGCCAAACGCTGGAGCAATCAATGGTAATACAGTAAAAGTTTATCCAACAGTTTCAGGTCTTTCAATAACCAGTACAAATGCCACGGGTACATTGAGTATAAATAATGGAGCCAATATCACATTCGATGGTCGAATAAATGCTACGGGTTCTACCAAAGACCTGATAATCGAAAATACTGTCACAACTGGCTATGCGGTACAGTTTATCAATGATGCAGTTGGTAATTCATTAAAGTATCTAACTGTAAGAGGTGTAAATACAAGTATTACTTCGGGTGTAGTTGTTTTTAATACAACTACAGGAACAACAGGTAACGATAATAATGTCATTGACAATTGCGATATACGTGATGGTGCTTCTACACCAGCTAATGGCATTTATTCACTGGGAACTACCACAACATCGGCACAGAACAACAGCGGAAACACCATTTCGAATTGTAATATTTTCAACTTCTTTGCTGCTGGTACTGCATCAAACGGTATTTTGATAAGTTCGGGAAATACAGATTGGACGATTAACAATAATGCTTTCTATCAAACAGCAACCAGAACATCTACCGCTGGAAGTACACACACCGGAATTATTATTACGAGTACTACAGGAAACAATTTTATAGTTACCAATAATAGTATTGGAGGAGCTGCATCTGATAGAACCGGTACAGCCTGGACAATTGGTGGTGCATTTGCCAACAGGTTTGTTGGAATACAACTTTCTGTTGGTATTACCACTCCGAGTTCTGTACAAGGTAATACGATTGCTAATTTAAGCCTTAGTAGCACAAGTGGTGCAACTACTGAGCCTGGTGTTTGGGCTGGTATATCTTTAGTGGGTAGTGTAAATGCAGGAACGACTACTGGTAATGTAATTGGTGGAGCTACCGGAACAGGATCAATCTCTATAACCTCTTCTACAACCGGGGCGATTAGTTATGGAGCGGTGATTTCAGGTGGTACAGGTTCAACGGTTAACTTTAGCAATAATACAATTGGTTCAATCACAGTTCTTGGTTCTACCACTTCAATTGGTCATTCGTTCAGAGGAATAGCCAATACTACCGGTGGTACAATCAACATTTTGAATAATACCGTGGGTAGTAGTGTTACTGCAAACAGTATTAATCTTTCTACAATTACTGCTGCTTCCATTTTCCAGGAGTTTACAGGTATTCGAAACACCTCTTCGAATCCAGTTATAGCCATTAATGGTAACCTTATTGCCAATATTAATAATGCAACTACCTCTAACAGTTCAAGTAGTATGACCCGTGGAATTGTATCTTCTGGAAATATGGTTTCTGGAACCATTTCTGGAAATACGATCAGAAATATGATTTCTGCATCTACAGGAACAGGAACAGGAGGAACTTCGGCTGTTCATGGCATTGCTTATACATCTACTGGTGTAGGAACCCATACAATAACACAGAATATTATTCACTCCCTATCCAATACCACAGCATCTGTTGCCTCATCTATAGTAGGTATTCACTATTCTGGTCCAACCAGTGGTACAAATATTATTGGGCGTAATTCAATTCATAGTTTTTCACTGGTAACTACCAGTACTACAGCATCGCTGGTGGGTATAAACATCATTGCCGGAGTAAGTAATTATCAGAATAATATGATAAGGCTTGGTATTGATGCTTCTGGAACGTCCTTAACCAATGGTATGATTATCGTTGGTATAGATAAAGCTACCACGTCTAATAACAATATTTATCATAACTCCGTATATATTGGAGGAAGTGGCGTAACAAATAATGCTGCCAACACTTTCGCCTTTAGAAGAAGTTCTACGGGTGTGGATATTGTGCAGAATAATATTTTTGTAAACCAACGTTCAAATAGTGGAAGTACAGGAAAGCACTACGCTGTTTCTATTAATGCTACTACAACACTTACCAGCTCTTACAATGTTTATCATGGTAGCGGTACAGGCTTTGTGTTTGGCGTTATTGGCGTAACAGATTATGCGAATCTGAATGCTTTCAAAACGGCAAGCAATACTGATGCAGGCAGTGCATTTGGAGATCCCAAATTTATTGCACCAACAGGCAGTAGTACTACCGGAGATTTGCATATAAGTAATGTGGTTGCAACACCAGCAGAAGGACAGGGCATCCTTGTTTCTGCGGTAACAGATGATTTTGATGGTGCTGTAAGATCTGGTTTGGGACCAATTGATATTGGTGCTGATGCTGGTGTTTTTATCGTATCTGATATTACCGGACCTGGTATTAGTTATACATCTTTGGCCAATACTACTTGTACCAGCACACGAAATCTTACGGTTTCAATCACTGATTACAGTGGTGTTAATGTTACTTCGGGAACCAACCCAAGATTATATTATAAAAGAAGCACAGACGGTACTTCTTATAGCGATAATACAAGTGGTACTGACGGATGGAAATATGTTGAAGCAACAAACAATTCAACTCCATTTATCTTTACTCTTAATCCTGCCCTTTTATTCAATGGTACCGGAGTTGCTGCGGGACAAACCATTCAGTACTTTGTTGTTGCACAGGATTTAGCAACAACCCCTAATGTGAGTATTTTTTCTGGAGGATTTAACGCTCAGCCAACAAGTGTTGCATTAACCGCAGCAGCGTTTCCTGTTACCGGATTTAGTACTTATAATGTGATTGCCGGATTTAGCACTGCGAACGTAACTATTGGTGCTGCCGGAAATTATACTTCTTTATCCAGAGCCGGAGGTTTATTCGCAGCAATTAATGCTGCTGGTGGATTAACCACAGATGTAACTGTTCAAATTCTGGATGCTGCAGTTACTGAGGATGGCGTAAATGGATTGAACGCAGCTGTTAGTGGATGTACTTTAAATAACATAACAATTAAGCCTGCGGGTGGTGTTCAAACAGTCCTTTCGGGAACTGCAGCTACTGCACTTATAGATATGAATGGTGCAGCGAGAGTGACTTTTGATGGTTCAAATAACGGTACTACTTCAAGAGACATGACCATTCGTAACACCAATACAACTGGAGCAACGATCAGGTTAATCAACGATGCAACCAGTAACACGTTTAAGAATATGATTATTGAGGGGACATCAACTTCTACAGCGAATGGTGTGGTTACATTTAGTACTTCTTCAGGTACTTTAGGTAATAGCAACAATACTTTCAACAATAATATTATCAGGGATCGTTCTGATCTTGCAGGTGTACCAGTTAACCTGATGTACAATAGTGGTAGCGGAACTGCACCAAATGGGGCTAATACTATAACATCTAATGAGTTGTTGAATTGGACATCCAATGCTATTAACGTAACATCAACTGGGGTTGGTGATAGTTGGGTTTTTAATAATAATAAGTTCTATCAAACTGCAACAAGAACAACTGCATTAACTGTAGTGACCGTGGCCGGTGGTAACGGACATGCGATCAATAATAATAGTATAGGTGGTGCTGCAATTGACCGAAGTGGTATCCCATTAACAACAACTAGTACTTTCAGTGCACTTTTATTAAATGTAGGTACTACCTCTTTTACCAATGTTCAGGGTAATATTATTTCTAATCTGAATATAAGTGGAGGTACTTCACAAACCGCTCAAGTGATCAATATTGGTGCAGGAAATGTGAATGTTGGTACTGTTACAGGCAATATTATTGGTGGAGGTGCAGCTGTTTATGATACCATTAGATTCAACTATGATAATCGTTCAATTTATTATACAGGTGGCGGTACCATAAACATAGAAAACAACACCATTGGGAATATTGCTTATTACAACGGAGGTAATGATGAGTTAAAAGGTATTTTGGTCAACACCGGTACTGCAACCATAAGAAACAATATTGTAAGAGATTTGAAAAGCAATGCAACTAGCAGTACCTCTTTCTTCATTACAGGTATCCAATTAAGTTCCAGTAATAGCGGTAACCTTATTGAAGGAAATCAAGTCTATAATCTTATTCAATCTTCTGCTGCGGGTGGTTGTTTTAATCTTGGAGTTTATGTTACAGCTTCAAATGCTGGTATCGTTCGACGGAATAGAATATACGGTCTAACGAGCCTGTTTGCAGCTAACCAAATTCATGGTATTTATGCCAATGGCGGAACCGTTTCGTATGAAAATAACTATGTTTTACTGAATCCTACCGGGTTTAATGATTTTGTGGCAGGTTTACGTGATGGTGGTACTTCAGGTACAAATACATGGTACTATAACACCATTAGTATAGCTGGAGATGGTGCAACAGGAACTACTTCCTCGGTTGCCTTTTACAGAAGTGCAGCAGTAACTACAACACTCAGGAATAACTTGTTAAGTAATTCCAGAACAAACGGTGGAGCAAATATTGCGATTTGGAATACTACGGCTGGAGGATTTTCTTCTAACTATAATAATCTCTACAGTACTAATTCTTCAACTGTTGGGGCATCTACAGATAATATTCCAACGAATATGGCGACCTGGAGAACAAATTCTGGTGGAGATGCAAACAGTGTAAATGTGTTCCCGAATTTTGTTAGTGCAACAGATCTTCATCTTACCACCGATAACAACTGTGCATTAAATGCAGCAGGAACACCTATCGGCGGAATTACGATTGATTTTGATAACGATACTCGTAATGCAACTACTCCGGATATTGGTGCTGATGAGTTTAACAGTACGTTCAACCTAACCATAGCAAATCCTGCGGCGGTTTGTACAGGATCAACAGTTGACCTTACAGCTAGTGGTGTTACTACCGGATCAACTTCAGGTACAACATTAAGTTATTGGACAGATTTAGCTGCGACATCAGCTCTGGCAAATCCAAATGCAATTGCTGTTAGTGGAACATATTATATTAAATCAGTCAAGGGCTCATGTTCTGATGTAAAGGCGGTAACTGTTACGGTAAATGCAGCAACATCAATAGCTACACAGCCATCATCACCAACACCTGTATGTGTAAATGGAACAGCGCCGAGTGTGAGTGTAACAGCAGGAGGAACAGCACCATTTACATATCAGTGGTATAGCAATACAACGAACAGCAATACCGGTGGAACCTTGATTGGATCAGCAACAAGTTCATCGTATACCGTACCTGTAAATGCAGCCGGAACGATGTACTATTATGTAATTGTTGGAGGAGCTTGCGGATCATCAGTAACAAGTAATACTGCTACGATGGTTGTAAATACAATACCAGCAACACCTACTATTACACCTGGTAGTTCAACAACTTTCTGTGCAGGTGGAAGTGTAAGCTTAGCTTCATCTTCAGCTACAGGTAACCAGTGGCTAGTAGGTGGTAATCCAATAAGTGGTGCAACCAATCAGAACTATACTGCAACAGCAGCAGGAACCTATACTGTTAGAGTTACTACTAGTGGCTGTACTTCTACTGCATCAGCTGGAACAGTAGTTACTGTTACTACAACCATATCCAACAGCAATACTCTAGCAGGAACAGCAGGAGGAGCACAGGTATGTTCAGGTAACCTGGATGTAGCGGTATCAAACAATTTCTTTAATAATTGTAATGTGATTGCTACGATAGCACCGAGTGGTGGGTCTGCGGTTAGTGGTAATGTAAATGCATGTGTAACGATTGCCAAT
>JANPIB010000027.1:0-15668 GCA_031424775.1 Chitinophagales bacterium
CTATTATCTTTTATGATGATGGAACGAACCATGTCCTGGTAAAAGTCTACGTTAGGCGTTTGCTCCAGCATTTCTCTCCAGGTTGTAGCAAACATCATCCGATCGTTCTGGGTTCTGGGACTCCACATTGCCGGACCTTTACTCCTGTTCAGCATCCTGAATTGAATGGTGCTTTTGTCTGAAACGATACCGCTATATCCACCAAGTGCATCAATTTCTCTAACAATTTGACCTTTTGCAATCCCACCCATAGCAGGATTACAGCTCATTTGAGCAATGGTCTGCATATTCATTGTGATCAATAATACCTTACTACCAAGATTAGCAGCAGCAGCAGCAGCCTCACAACCAGCGTGACCAGCACCAACAACAATTACATCATATTCAGGAAACATAGCGGCAAAGATAAATTGACAAATGTTGAGTAAAGCAGAAACCTTATTGTCCAAATTTTCTTAGTAATTCACGTTCTGCAAGCACCTCTTCAAGAGGTAATCCTGTGTTTAGCTTGGAGAATTCATCAGGTGTGAAAGTTTGTACTGATTCAATGAATGTTTTTTTACCCCTGATAAAGGTCTCTAATGCCGTATTGCTTTCAATTTGAGATATTTCAACGGAATTGATCTTATGAATCATCTGCTCACAGATATGGTAATCAGTTTCTTTATGAAGAGCTTCATAATAAGCTTTGGCTGCAATTACATCTAATCTATTCCTTGTCTTGTTTAAATCACATTTTTCAATTCTGATATTGGTGAAGTTCCAACATAATCTAAGGTCTTCTTCCTTCCTTAAGTCGAAGTATGCTACTGGAATAATATGATCAAACTGCCAATGACTGGAGAAATTACCCCAATTCAACACGTCATCAAACTGGATCTCTATCCATTCTCTGAAGGTTTTTATATCTAACCCAAAGTAGAGTGCATAATAAGTACTTGGCTTCATTTCAAGAACATACCGCCTCAAGGCTATTTGCCACTTTCTTTTCTCCTTAAATACAAACTGGTTGTATGTTTCTTCCATGCATGCAAAAATATGTTTCGTAATGAAACTGTGATTCGTGGAACAAAATAAATCTTAAAGAGATTGTTTCAGATCGAAACTGTGATTCGTGGAACTACTGTTGATTACAAGCAAAGTCTTGCACAAAGAATAGTTGCTCTCTTCCGTACTGAATAGCACCTATCCCTATTGAGATATACTCAGGGTTGAGAAGGGTTTTTCGGTGACCGAGATTTTCTAAGCCATAATCCAAGTAAAGCATGGCTATTGCCATTAGTACATCACCATCTCCTAAACTCATGTTTTCGCTGCCACAGTTAACAATACCAGCTTTCTTTAGTCTGTTTGAAAATGTGGTGCCGTCAGTAGAAGTATGACTGATAGTGGCATTCTTCTGACCAATATCAAAAGCATGGTACCTGGCAGACATAACCAACGTATCATTTAAAGACAGAAGAGGTAGAGAGGGTGAATTATTTAGATCTGATCTAAGGGAAATTGCAAACTTTCCTCTCAATTGAGGAAAAGTAGCCAAAACGGGAATTATTACGCTGTCCCAGAATCGTTGTGGACTTTTTCTTGAGTAATTTGTCCAGTATAGAATGTCTTGTTCCTGTTTACTTAGTGAGTTATAGGATTTAAAAGAGCTGTTCCATTGATCAACCTGCTCATCTCTCGAGAGGTTGAACTTGATTTCTCTTTGCTCAAGCATAACCACACTTTGGCTGATTGCAGCAAAAGGTAACAGCAGCAAAATAATAAACAGCTTGATAGGATGCATTTACTTTTACTTCTTGGAATTTGTCTTATCAAATCTCTTTAAATACTCAGATTCTTTTTCCCTCATTAAAGTTATTTCACTTTTCGTTTTGTCCCAATAGCCGCTAAGATGTAAAGCACCATGAAAGAGCACTCTTAACATTTCAGAGCGATAAGTTTCACCGAAAGTGGCAGCGTTTTCCTTTACTCGATCGATGCTTATATATATCTCAGCATTGATCTCATCTTGCCCTCCAAGATCAAAAGTGATGATATCAGTATAGTCATCGTGTTGTAGAAACTGTCGATTAATTTGAAGCAGGTACTCATCAGAGCAAAAAATGTATTGAATCTCTCCTGCTTTATATCCTTCTCTTTTAAAAAGCTTCTCTATAAATTCCTTGAGATTGGTTTTTCCAGTGAAGTTGAAATTTCGGTCGTGGTTGATGAATTTAATCATTCGTATGAATAAGCTCCAAAATTCGTAAGAAAATCAAATATGCGAAGTTTACTTTTGTTTGGATGTGATGCATGCCGTTTCATCTGGTTATTAGAACAAATGAAAAAACTCTCGGAGATTAAGGTAGGAAGATCAGCGGTAATACATTCGTTTGAAAACGATGACATTTTCATCAAATTGATGGAAATGGGCTGCATTCCTGGTGAACGAGTGAAGGTTGAGCAAGTAGCTCCTTTAGGTGATCCCATCTCAATTTCCGTAGCCGGATATTGTCTTAGTCTCAGGTTGAACGAAGCAAAAAATATTCTTGTAGAAGAAATAAACACTTGACTATCAAATATTTAAATGAAAATTGGCTTGTACTTTGGCTCTTTTAATCCTATTCATGTAGGACATTTAATTATCGCAAGCCACATTGCTGACAATTCTTATTTGAATCAAGTATGGTTTGTTGTCTCTCCTCAAAATCCGTTTAAACCGTCTGCTTCTCTATTAAATGAATATCACCGACTGCACTTGGTTCAGTCAGCTGTTCAGGAAGATTTGCGTTTTCGTGTAAGTGATGTTGAATTTAAGCTACCAAAGCCATCATACACCATTGATACACTCACCTATTTAACTGAAAAGTACCCTGAAAACGAGTTTACCCTGATCATGGGTACCGATAGTTTTCAAAACATCAGCAAGTGGAAGAATGCTGATCTCCTGCTAAAAAACTACTCTTTTGTGCTCTACCCAAGACCGGGTTTTGAAGTGAAGAATGCTCATGCAAATATTACCATCGTCTCTGCACCACTTCTGGAAGTTTCAGCCACCGCTATTCGAAAAAGCATAAAAGATGGAAAATCAATACGTTATCTTGTTCCGGATAATGTTAGGGAAGAAATTGAACGGTCTTGTTATTATAAGTAACTCGCTAATATTCCTATAGCTAAGCAGCCAAGTACAATAAAGGGAGGAGGAACTTTTGTTCTCACAAGGAGTACCAATGTGGCTGTTATCACAATTACATCCAGTAGTCCACTTATTTTGCCCCCCAGAATTTGAGGGATGGCAAGATCTTTCATCAGGTAAAGCGTTGCTCCAGCCATAATGCCTACAATACACGCATTAATACCTTCTAACGACCGAAAGATTACCGCATATTTCTTCAGATTATGCCATACGGGAAAGAAAAAGAGCACCAGCAAAACACTTGGTAAAAACAAGGCTACAGAACCTATTATACATCCCAGTAATTGCATTTCTCTTCCTTCATCTTTCATCACCATTCCACCAGTGTAAGCACCAATGGAAAATACAGGTCCGGGAATGGCTCTTACCAAGCCTGAGCCTGTAAGAAACTCCTGCTTGGTCATTTTTGCCCTGGCAAGGCTATCTGGTCTTTGTGACGGACGAATTACATACTGTTCGTACATCATTGGCATTAATACATCTCCTCCACCAAAAACAAGGCTGCCGAAACGATACGAGTTCTCGAATAAGTTGTAAGCTTTCCGGTTCTTCCAATCTTCTTGCCTTGCTCTTTCGCTAAAATATCCTGCGACAGCAAATACAAATAAGAACAATAGGATATTACCCCACTTTATTTTCTTAGGAGGAATTCCTTTCTGCGGAATTCGCCTATCGCTGAAATTGGTAGCAATACCTGCAGCAATGATCAAAACCGGGAAAACGAAAGGGTTTTTAAAGAAGAACAAAGTAGCGATAGCTGCAATCACCATGATCACATTTGTGATTGTATTCTGTACGGCTACATTGTACAGGCGATAGGTTGAAAATCCGATAAATCCGATCGCCATTGGCTGAATAAATCTGAACCAGCCAGCTTCAATAGAAAGATTGTATGTAAGCAGAAATGATAATCCACCCATAATAAAACAAGCAGGCAACATCCAGATCAAAAAAGTAAGTAGCGCTAAAGGAAATCTGCCTCTTTTATAACCGATAAGCAGTATAGTTTGGGTTGAAGAAGCTCCAGGAAGCATTTGGCAAAAAGCCATGTAATCCAGCAGCTCTTCTTCCGTTAAGTCATGCCTTTTTTGAACAAAGGTTTTGAGCATCATTCCAAAATGACCTTGCGGACCACCAAAAGCAGTAATGCTGTAAAAGAATACGGCTCTGAGAAAGGGGATGTGACGTAGTAAGATCACATGATAAATTAATTGAATGAAAATACACTCTTTGAGTTAATGAAAGGACGATTTTAATTCAGACATATATAAAAAAAATTACCTCGACAAGAATGCCGAGGCCTTAATATACATACCCCCAATTGAAAGACTACTGTTTGATAAACCTGATAGATTTTACGAATTCCCCATCATTAAAAGCATTCAACACATAAACTCCACTATTCAGGTCATTCAGATCAAGAGCTAATTTTTGATTTCCTGAGCTGATGGTTGTTGTAACCGTTTTTGCCATCAGACCATTTGAACTCACTACTTTCAAAGTAACACGACCTTCTTTGTTAGCTACGATATCGAGGTAGCTGTTGGATTCGTTATAAGAAGGTTGTAAACTTTGAATTCGCATTGGTGAGTAAATTTCATCAGGTTTTGCTCTTGCTGATGTGGTCTGTAAACCAATTTGAATGCCAAAATTGTGAAGATGCATTAACAGGGTTGTTTTAGATTGGAAGCTGTCAGGATTTTAGTTTCAGGCTCACTCATCAATGCATATTTTTTTATATCGGCAATTATTATCTCATCAAGAATATCAACGATGTTGTTGTATGATGAAGCATTCGTTGGGTGAATGAGTATAACGGTTTCGGCTTTATTTCCAAATCGGCTCTCCACTCTTTTTTGCATAAAGCGCAACAGATTCCTTACCCCCGATGTGGAAAAATCTGTACATCCTTGATTCCACACCTCATTTCCAAAGTAGTAGTGAACCTTATTATCTGCTGAGAGAACCAGGTTCAGCGTTTTACTTTCTGCCACTTTTGTTCCTTTTCCATCAGCTGGAACAACGAGATTCATTGCTGAAGGCTTTGAAAGAGATGTAGTAAACACGAAGAAAGTAATAAGGAGAAATCCAAGATCGACCATTGGAGTTAGATCAACCTTTGTAGAAAGCTTTTTAGCTCTTCTGCAACCTGATTTCTGATTCCCTGAGCTTTGAGGTGTTTGAATATCTGCCATAAAGGTGAGTTTCTAAAGAGATACTCGAACCATTCATTTCCATAAACAAAAAAGCCCTGTGATACAGGACTTTTTGTTGTTACGCTCCAAGGAAATTTTTGAGTCGCCTGAATTGTTTTTGCTCAGGAGACTCAAACAACATGGAAACATGTTGAAACAGTTTTGCCAGGTAAAGCGTATTGCTTTTTTTGATTTTGGAGTTGGCTTTCATAAAAATTGGATTTAGTTGGATTTCATATTGAAAATAACTCAAGCAACTGAAACAATATGCAGGGCAAGCATAGTTTTGTCCGATTATGATATTACTAAAGCGTTTATAATCAACAAGCCCACACGATTTACGTATGGGCTTAGGATTTTTACTATGTTGATATATTAGTTTCCGTATTCGGAAATGAATTTGATTCGCATAATCTTTAATTGCTCCCAGTTATAATCTCCATCTGAAAGTTCTCCTTGAGCTACATCCAGTGAAGATGTGTCGCAACTTCTGAAATAGTCGATAATTTCATCCTGCTCGTCATCATCAAGCATATCATCAATTGCATAACTCAGGTTGAGTTTTGTTCCGCTGGCTACGATGGTTTCCATTTCCTCTAACAGAGAATCAAGCTTCAAGCCTTTATTCCTTGCAATAGTTTCAAGCGGAATTTTCTTGTCAACGTTCTGGATGATGTAGATCTTGTTGTTGTTTTTGTTTGCAACACTCTTCATCACAAACTCATCAAGCTTCTCAATATTGTTTTCCTCAACGTAACGAGCTATCAAGTCAACGAAAGGTTTTCCGTAACGGATAGCCTTTCCTTTTGAAACTCCCTGGCATTTCTCCAACTCCTGGATAGTAGTTGGATACATGGTAGCCATATCCTGCAATGAAGATTCAAGGAAAACCACGAAAGGCGGAAGACCTTTTTTCTTCGCTTCTTGCTGACGAACCTCCTTCAACATTTCGAAAAGCTTGTCATCAGCAGCTGCAACAGAGCCACCACCGCTTTCACCTTCTTCATCATCAGCATTTGCTTCTTCGAAGAGGTTATTCATTGCTATTTTGAATGAAGTCGGCTTCTTTAAAAACTTTTCGCCTTTTTCTGTCAGCTTCAGCAAGCCATATTCTTCAATGTCTTTACGGATGAGGTTTTCCAACAATAACTGGCGAACCAGGCTATTCCAATAATGTGGTTCTTGGTCTCTTCCACTTCCGTACACATCGAGTTGATCGTGACGATACATGCCGATCTGAGGATTTGGCCTTGCCGTAAGAACGGTAACTACATAATCTGTAACGAATCTCCCATCGAGAGCTTTTACAGTCTTCAGCACTTTTACAGCACCATCTTTCGCTTCGATTTTATCTTTAGGATGCACACAATTGTCGCAATTGCCACAGTTTTTTCCATCCCAATCCTCACCAAAGTAGTGGAGCAGCACTTTTCTACGGCAAACAGATGTTTCTGCATAAGCCACCGTTTCATTTATGAGCTGAGTGCCTACTTCTCTTTCTGACAGAGGCTTATCCCTCATAAAATGCTCTAGCTTGGAAACATCTTTATGAGAATAATACAGGATACACTTTCCTTCCAGACCATCTCTTCCAGCCCTTCCGGTTTCCTGGTAGTAGTTTTCAATTGATTTTGGAATATTGAAGTGAATCACGAATCGGATATCCGGCTTGTCGATTCCCATTCCAAATGCTATGGTAGCAACGATAACCTGCACATCTTCGTTCAGAAACTGATCCTGACGACCGGCTCTGATCTTTCCATCCAAACCAGCATGATATGCAACAGCTTTAACGTTGTTGGCAACAAGAACTTCTGCCAGCTCTTCAGTCGTTTTTCTGTTGAGTGTATAGATAATTCCGCTTTTGCCTTTATTCTGTGAGATGAATTTTACGATGTTTTTTATCGTTTGATCCATCTTAACCTTTGGCTGAATCTCGTAGTATAGGTTTGCACGGTTAAAAGACGAAATGAAGATGTTGGCATCTCTTAAACCGAGGTTTTTCACAATATCGCTCTGCACTTTTGGAGTTGCAGTAGCTGTTAGTGCCATCACAGGAACGTCTGGGTTGATGATATCCATCATTTCCCTGAGCCTGCGATATTCTGGTCTGAAGTCGTGACCCCATTCTGAAATACAGTGAGCCTCATCAACAGCGAAAAAAGAAATTGTCAGGTCAGAGAAGAAATCAAGGTTATCCTGACGTGTTAGTGTTTCCGGAGCAACATACAGAAGCTTCGTTTTTCCCTGCGATAGATCATCTTTTACTTCTTTCTGCTGAGCCTTTGTAAGAGACGAGTTGAGGAAATGAGCCACTTCGTCATTTTCGCTGTAGCCTCTTACCAGGTCAACCTGGTTTTTCATCAGAGCGATCAGCGGAGAAACCACGATGGCACATCCATCCTGTATCATTGCCGGAAGCTGGTAGCAAAGACTTTTACCACCACCGGTTGGCATGATAACGAAAGTATCTTTTCCACTTAAAAGGCTATTGATTGATTCTTCCTGGGTGCCTTTGAATTTATCAAACCCAAAATATTGTTGAAGTCCTTCGTAGATGTCGAGATTGGTCTTAGCTTGTTTCGGAGCTGTTCTTATTGCTCCTGTAGTTCGTTTGGCGGTGCTCTTTACAGCAGGTTTTGCCGGAGCTTTCTTTATAGGCATACTATCTTTTCCTTTACCACATTAATAATCAAACAATAAGTTATGGAACTTTTCTGGACAAGTGGCTTAAAATCGGATTGAAGAAGACAATTGACCGGAAAATATCCCGGTTTCTCTGAACGGGCTTACCCGTTTTTTGAAAGGGAAACGAAGTTAATGTTTGAACACCTTAGTTCCAGCACTTTGTTGTTAAAGTTTACCTTTGCATATCATGAGTGTTTCCATCAAGCAAACAGCCCTCAGAACCATACAATTAGAAACAGAATCTGTATCTGGATTAGCCGAATTACTCGATGATAATTTTGAGAAAGCTGTGCAGGCAATTCACGATTCAAAAGGTCGACTTGTAGTTAGCGGAATTGGTAAAAGTGCTATCGTAGCTCAGAAGATTGTGGCTACACTAAACTCTACCGGAACACCTTCTACTTTTTTGCACGCAGCCGACGCTATTCACGGTGATCTGGGAATGGTTGAAGCAGACGACGTTGTTCTGATGATAAGCAAAAGCGGCGAAAGTCCAGAGATAAAAGTGTTGACTCCCTTGATAAAAAACTTTGGCAACACACTTATTGGTATGGTTGGAAATATGCAATCATTCCTTGCTAAGCATTCGGATTATGTACTAAATACAACCGTAAGTAAAGAAGCTTGTCCAAATAATCTTGCGCCAACAAGTAGCACTACTGCTCAAATGGTAATGGGTGATATTCTTGCCGTTTGCCTGATGGAGTTGAATGGATTTACCGGTGAGGACTTCGCTAAGTTTCATCCAGGTGGAATGCTTGGAAAAAAACTTTACCTGAGAGTAAAAGATCTTTATGGTGATAATGCCAAGCCTTCCGTTTCAACTGAAGCAAACCTGCGAGAGATCATTATTGAGATAAGTGAAAAGAGATTAGGAGCAACGGCTGTAATTGATAACTCTGGAGCTGCAGTGGGGATCATTACTGATGGAGATATCCGGAGAATGCTGGAGCATGATGAAGATTTGAATAAGGTTAAAGCCAAAGACATTTTTTGTTCTTCACCCAAAACCATCGAGCCTGAAGCATTGGCAGTAGAGGCTTTGGATATTATGCGGAAAAATGATATCAGCCAACTTGTTGTGGAGAAAGACGGTAAATATTTAGGCATGTTGCATCTGCATGAACTAGTAAAAGAGGGAATCGTTTAATGTGGTGGCAACCTGTTATTTTTGCCGCCTTATAAAAACACTTGATGAATAAGCACCAGTATGTTGCCATAATGGCCGGAGGGATCGGAAGTAGATTTTGGCCAAAGAGCAGAGTGGGTTATCCCAAACAATTCATCGATATCTTGAATACTGGTAAAACACTTATTCAATGGACCTACGAAAGATTTGAATCTTTCATTCCTAAAGAAAACATCTACGTTGTTACTTCAGACGAATACACACACATTGTAAAAGAGCAAATACCTGGTATTAAGGATGAGAATATCTTATCTGAACCTAGCAGAAAAAACACAGCACCGTGCATTGCATGGATATCTTACAAGCTGTTGCTGCAAGATTCTGAAGCCTCTTTGATTATTGCACCAAGTGATCACCTGATAACAGACAATGAATCTTTCAGAAATATTTGCCTGAAAGCTTTGGATTTTGTTACACAGATTAAAGCTTTCGTTACACTTGGTATTACACCAACTTACCCGAATACAGGTTATGGCTATATACAGCATGATGCACTTGCTGTGGCTGATAACATTTATAAGGTGAAAACGTTTACCGAGAAACCAAACCTTGAGCTGGCAAAAACGTTCATAGCCAGTGGCGACTTTTTATGGAATGGCGGCATCTTTGTTTGGCAGGTGAAAAATATTATCAAAGCATTTGAACAGCTTCAACCCGAAATGTTTGATGTTTTTGAGGCTGATAAGGAACATTTTAATACACCTGAAGAAAAGGAAGCGATCGAAAGAATCTATTCGCTATGTACCAATATTTCCATTGACTATGCTGTAATGGAAAAAGCAGATAATGTTTATGTGATTCCGTCTTCTTTTGGTTGGAGTGATTTGGGGACCTGGAATAGTGCTTATGAAAATCTTGAGAAGGATTATTTAGGAAATGCTGTTGCCGGTGAAAGTGTTATTGTGATTGATGCTACAAACTCTATGGTGTCTGTACCAGATAATAAACTGGTTGTATTACAAGGTTTAGATGATTTTATTGTAGTGGACACTCAAGACGTATTACTGATTTGCAAAAAAGAAAAAGAGCAGGATATCAAACAGTTCGTTGCGGAAGTAAAACGGAACAAAGGAGATGAATATCTATAGATTTTCTTCTTTCACTTTTGCAGTTGGTGTTTTTACAAGCCATATAGCATAGCTGATAGCAGACCAGATCAATAAAACACCTGTAGCAATCTTAGCTACTGTAGAAACTGCTCCTGAAGTAAACTCAGAAATACCGATCAGTGCGATTATCAATATCAACATCGCCACGTGACTTTTTAGAATAGTAAAATATCTCTTTGCCATAATATCTCCTTGCTGTTATTATATGTCTGAATTGAAAGTATCGCCTTGATTCAGATCACCTGTTTTAAATCCTTTTTTAAACCAAAACATTCTTTGCTCAGAAGTGCCATGTGTAAAGGCATCAGGTACAACATAACCTTGCGATTGCTTTTGCAATCTATCATCACCAATTGCATTGGCAGCGTTCAGGGCCTCCTCAATATCTCCACTCTCTAACATCTGCTTCATTTTTTGTGCATGATGTGCCCAAACCCCTGCTAAAAAATCTGCCTGCAATTCCAACCTCACTGAGAGTTTGTTCATTTCTGTTTCAGACAAACGACCTCTCATTTGGTCTACCTTCTCTGTAAAACCCAGTAAATGTTGTACATGATGCCCTACCTCATGAGCTATTACGTAAGCCATTGCAAAATCTCCCGGTGCATTTAACTTGTTCTGAAGATCCTGAAAGAAAGTAAGATCTAAATAAACTTTTGAATCTGCCGGGCAGTAAAATGGTCCTGTTGCTGCACTTGCAAAACCACATCCACTCTGATCGCTGCCTGAAAACAAAACCATTCTTGGTTCAACATAATTCTTTCCCTGCTCACTCATCAATTTGTTCCAAACGTCTTCCGTGTCTGCGAGTACTACTTTACTAAATGATGCCAGCTGATCATGTGCAGCTTTTTGCTCTTGTGTTTGAGGAGCTTGCTGATGCAACATATCTCCACTGCCATCATTTCCACCGGTGCTGCCTCCTAAGAAAAAATAAATAATAGCAATAATGACTCCTCCGATACCTCCACCAACAGCCATTCCTTTTCCTCCACCAAGCCCTCGTCGGTCATCTACATTACCACTTTCTCTTCTGCCTTGCCACAACATAATTTCAAGTATTTGATTTTAATCTTGCTTTCTTCCGGGTTCTCGTTGCATTTCCAATCAAATCCTCTACAATCCTCAGTTCAATTTCCCAACCTAACCGTGAAGTACCAATTTCCAGGTACATTACAATTTTGCCTTACTGTTTTTCAATATCATTAGGATCTTCATCGTGTAAGATCATACCTCTATCATTACCGCTTCGCTCATCTTCATATACGCTATTATCTTCTTCAGTTGGTCTGTCACCTCTTACTGATTCTGATCCTGTTGCTGTTGTATCACTTTCGTTACTGAAGTCTGTTTTACCATTCCTCTGCTCTTCTACAAGATTATCCTCACTTGCGGGATTATTGGGAAACCCGGGAAAATCTTGTTTTAATTTTTTGTCGTTGGAATGAACGTCTTCCACGCTACTCATCGCATTTTTCGGATCATTCGCCATGCTTATCGATTTCTTGTGTTAAGGGTATAAGAGAAATAACGTGCCAAAAGAAATTTGTAGTACAGCAGCAGTAGCAATGCTTAACCGTTGAAGAGCTTGTTCCGCTTTATGCTTTTCCCTTTTCTAAGCAAAAAGGCATGATATACAGACGGTACGTCGTTAGTCCATTGCCTGATGAGTAACAAGATCATGATGATCTCAAACCTTGTAATTACTCCAACTACGAAGCAAATATTAAAAAGAATGGTTGAGGAAGATGTTGCGATAAGCTGAATTAGTGTGGCAAACAACAACAAAGTCCACAGTTTTGAACTGATGGCATGTGTTGCCACTTCTTTCTTGAATTTAAGGTATGAAACCACATAAGCGAGCACTTCCGTTGCTACCAATATGATGATCTTGACCTTATTTGTGCTAAAGAATTCAGGATAACGGATGTAACAAGCTACTGCTATAGATATCCAGAAGATTTGATCTATGATAGAATCTAACCTTCGCAAACCAGTAGTTGAAACATTCAAACGCCTGGCGATAATTCCGTCAAACACATCAGATAGTAATCCAAGAGTGATAAGTACAATGGCTACCGAGCTGAATAAAGGTGAGTCGCTAAGGCTAAATAGAATTAGAAAAATCCCAATCACCAAACGAGACCAGATAAGCACCAGCGGAATCTTCTTCATTAATTGCTCGTCTTTTTCTGAAAGAGGAAGGAGATCAGCCTTGGAATAGATGTTCTGTCTTCATTATCAAACCACTCGTTTAACTCAACTAAAACCAGGTTATTTGCTTGAGCCGCTGAAAAATAATCTGATATGTGATGATTGAAGCATTGCAATACTTGTGTTCCTTCAGAGGTTTCAAATCTTGCTTTGCTGCCACTGTATTGTTTAAAGGGATGTAGCTCACACACATAGAAGTGTCCGTTCTCTCTCAGGTGATTATTTGCCTGTTCAAAGATTAAGGAAAGATCTTCAATATGTTCAAGGATTAAAGAACAAGTGATCAGGTCAGTTTTTCTATCAGTGAAGGACCAGGGCTGAGTAATATCTGCCTGCTGAAATACAACGTTAGATAATTGAACCTTTTCTTTCGCTTTTGCCATCATCTCAAATGAAAGATCGATCGCCGTAACATGAGCAGCTTTTTCAGCTAACCAAACTGTATTTTTTCCTGTACCGCAACCAAACTCAAAAATTGAATCTGCTGTTACCGAGGCTAAAACTTGCTGACCAGCTAATTTCTCCAGGTCACGGGTTTTATTTTCAACCTCATCGTAAGTGGCAGCCCATTCGTTATAATGTTGTTCAACAGACATGTTACAAATGTACGAGGCAACTTTTGGATGGGAGTTTTAGATCATATAGGCTTTTACTCATACAAATACTGGTGTCCAAACCAATATACTGCCCATAATTTTCGATGATGGAATATCCGAGTTTTTGATACAAGGCTATGGCTTCGTGTTGTTTGTTGCCTGTTTCTAAAACAGCATTGGGATAACCCAATTCAGCTGCCCAGTTTTCAAGCTCTTTCAAAATTGCCGAAGCAATTCCTTTTCCCCTTTGATCAACAGACACAAACATTCGTTTGATCTCAACTGAAGTTTCATCAAAAGCTTTGAAAGCACCACAACCTACCGGAACATCAATTTCGTAAGCAACAACTACTGTTTGAAGATCAGGAACTTTATTGTACTGATCATAGATAGCTTGCCTTTCCTCGTATCTTCCGGTAAGGTCTTTATCAAGCTCAACTACCAGTGTTTGAAAACCGGGATCGTTGCTACTGGTTCGTTTTAAAGTCATTAAACGAATGTACGAGTGATCTAAAAAAAGAAGGAGGATGAATCTTGATTAAAGCTCAACAACACTATTGGTACCACCATATACATTGGTAGTTACAGCATCAGCTTCTGGCTCATTTAACCATTCAGTACCATTCACCAGGTATTTGAATTCATGCTTAGATTCTTTCGGAAGGGTTACTTCACAAGCGAATGTGCCGTCTTTCTTTTTTGTAAGTTCTACAGAAGTTTCCCAATCATTGTTTAGTCCGAGGATGGCAACTGTTTCTGCAGTTTCAGCAAAAGTGAATTTCACTTTGCAATGATTTTTGGTCTTGAAATAAGTTTTTGTGATCATAATTATGGGTTTTGCGGCAAGACCAATCGTTGGTGCTTAATACCGGAAAAGCCGAAAGGTAACCTACAGTATGTATTAGGTAAGAATTAGTTGGTTTCTCAAAGATAAAGTTGATTGAATCTTTCTAGTGTGAGTTTCCATTGCTTTACAGGCTGTTCAAAGTTGATGAATCCAGGAATCGTAGTGTATTCTTTCACTAATTCAAATCCTGCTTTTTCCAATGTTCTGTTTGGTGCAGGATTTAATGAGTAAGGCTCACACCAAAGTGTGTTTAGTTGAAGGTTTTTAAAGAAAATAGGAACAGTAAGCTTAACCAGTTCAGTTCCCATTCCTTGTTGACGTTGAATCGAATGCCACAGGTGCAAATGCATTTTTGCCTCTTCTCCAAAAGTTGTAGGATTTGTGTTTGAATGACCAACTGGTTTTCCATCACTTAGCCAGATAATGCAATAACTTCTTCTTTGTTCAATTGGTATGTTGAGTTGACCAATCAACATTTCCTGGAACTGATCTCTGGTTGGCATTTTATCAATATCAACACCCATGCCTTGTAAAAATGAATCATCGGCAGTAAACCAATAATTTAATAGTAGCGGAATATCTTGATGTTGTAATTCTCTAACAGAGAGCATGACCTAAGATAAGGAATTGCTTAATCAGCATTTTGTTTATTTCTCTCCCAGGCTTTTGCAGCAATGGCAAGTCTTAACTCACCATAACTCACTTTATTTTCAAGCTTTTCTATGATAGGAGTGATCGAACTTTTTGGTTCGTAGCCTTCAAGGTGTGGCTCAATCAGGACGATCTTATCAGGACTCACCAATTCATTTACCGATATCAACCCAACACTTACATAATGTGCAAGATGACCTTCAATTGTTGAAGTGCTTAGGTTTCTGATCTTAGCAATATCAGCCAATTTATTGCCCTCAGCATATAATTGATACGTAATGGTTTTGGTGTCTGGCTTGCTATCGGTTTTTGGTTTTCTTTCTCTTTTAATTTGTATATCATCAATAGTAGAAACAAGTTGATGCTTCTGAGTATATTCTCTGATGATCTGCAGGAACTGCTCACCATACTGATCAACTTTAGCTTTTCCAAAACCAGAGATCTTTGTCATCTCTAGTTTGGTTTGCGGGAGAAACGTCACCATCTCATCAATACTTTTTGTACTGGCTACCATGAAAACTGGTGCATTCTTTTGATCGCAAATTTTATTACGAAGTTGACGAAGTTGATAATGCAACTCTGGATGGGGTGTTTCAATTTTTGACTCGGCGGATGTTGCATAAGCATTCATACTAAATGCAGGAATGATGAAATTCTTTTTTTGTTTAAAGTAAGATTCGATTGAAAAGCCGGATTCAAATCCCATAAGAATGTATCGTCTCTCGGCAATCAGCATATAAAATTCTCGCAAGGCATCATTAAAACTTTTTGCATGGGCTTTACTATCTGTAGAAACAGAAGACTGCTTAAGACTATTTAACAGCAAGTCTAGCTCGTTTGTGAAGTAGCCAACAGCCTTTATCATTCTTTCTTGCAAGGCTGAATTATTCTCGGGCAAAGAATTATCCTGAAAATAGAATTTCAATCTTTCCCTAAACTTGGTTGCGACATCTTCGAGGGAGATCAATTTATTTTCGATAGCAGTCATCCAATCCAATCCA
>JANPIB010000028.1:0-12297 GCA_031424775.1 Chitinophagales bacterium
TTTTGTGCTTTTTATGAAAATGGAGATACGGGTCTTCAACTTGCAAATGGTGCAAATAACAACCAGGTCATCAACTGTGATTCTTATTATAACATAGATGCAAGTGAAGGAAATGCTGATGGCTATGCTGCAAAGCTAGATGTAGGAACAGGAAATTCATTTAAAGGTTGCCGTGCATGGCAAAATTCTGATGATGGATGGGATGGATTGCTAAATGCCGGCATCGGAACAAATCCTTCAACCACTTACGACAGCTGTTGGTGTTTTCTAAATGGGTACAGAAAAGATATGACTGCCAGCACAGGTAATGGGAACGGTTTTAAAATGGGTGGTAATAGCGAAAGACATGATGCTACGCTTCGTAACTGCCTTGCTGTGTATAATAGAGTCAAAGGATTCGATCAGAATAACAACACAGGTTCGATGACCCTTTACAACTGTACAGGTTATAAGAATGGACCTAATTTTGGAATGCCAAGCAGCAACCTTGCATCAGGAGAAACAATGGTGCTAACTAACTGCATAAGTTACAGTAACAGAACTGGAAGTAACTCTATTACGTCCATCGCTTCGCAAACTACAAATAGCTGGCAATCACCTTTTGTTGTTGATGCTAGTGATTTTGTGAGCCTTGACACTTCAGTTTTACGTGGACCGAGAAATGCAAACGGAAGTCTGCCTACAATAAATCTTTTAAAACTGGCGCAAGGCAGTGACATGATCAATAGCGGAACAAACGTTGGCTTACCATACTACGGTTCAGCTCCTGATTTGGGTTATGCAGAAAGTAATTATGCATTCCCTGTTGAAATGCTTTCGTTCAGTGCTACTGCTAAAAACGGAAACGTAGAACTCAGCTGGAAAACTGCTACGGAATTTCAAAATAAAGGTTGGGATATTGAGAGACACATTCCAGGTGACATCGCATGGCAGAAACTTGGTTTTGTACAGGGCCAAGGCACCAGTTCCTTAATCAACAATTACTCTTTTATTGATTCAAGATTAGCTACTGCTTCAACTATCCAATATCGCTTAAAACAGATAGATGAGAACGGATTGGTTAAGTATAGCAATATTGTTTCTGTGAGATTCTCTTCTACTAAAACAGAACTTTCCAATTATCCAAACCCAGTAAAAAATACAACTACTGCAATATTTAATATTAGCAAGAACTCAAAAGTGAAACTTGAATTGTATAACACTAGTGGTCAGCTGGTTCAAACCATCACTAACGAAAATTTATTTGCCGGAGATCACACTTATCAGTTAAACACGTCTGGCTTAACTGCTGGTGAATATTACCTGAAGTTGATAGTTGATAATTCTGTTTTCACACGATCTGTAATTAAGATAAATTAATCAATTCTCCATGGCATAATATTTATTGCTGTTCATTTAAAACAACGTTATGCCAGACAGTAGAAACAACAGAGGTGGCAAAGACCGCCAAAGAGTTGCAGCGGGACAATCCTGGGAGGTTCGTCACGTAGCTGAAAAGTTCGGAGTATCTTCTCAACAAGTTACCGGAGCCGTTAGAGCAGTTGGTAACGGTCGAAAAGAAGTAGAAGCTTACTTACGCAACAAATCAAAACAGAAGTAACTTTTAAAATCAATTTTAGCAGAGACGGCAATTGCCGTCTTTTTGCTTTATAGAATCACTGATATTTGCCAACCCAAAATGAATAAGATTCGGCTCTCATTTGAAACTACGGCAGAGATTCACGCCTTTATTATACGAAGGAAGATTTTCAACGCCAAAATAGATACCACCGATGTTACTTTAATTGCAGTGCTAAATGCGAAAGATATTGAAATAGCTTGCAGAGACTACAACGCAAAAGTTATTGGTAAGACATAAAGAGCCCTCAGAATCTGAGCGCTCTTTTGTTTTTTTTTAAGACTTTAAAAGTACCTACTGTAATAGCTCTTGAACCTGTTGCTTGCTTCATATTCAATCTGGCGAAGCACTTCACGAATAATATCTTCTTGTCTCACTTGATTGTAACCATTGCTTCGGCTGTTATTAATAAGTGCCTTATCGTTTGGACTTAACGCTCTTTCATCACCAGAGTAAGTGGCAAATTCAGTTGCAACCTGATGCTGACCTCTTACAAGATCATTCCACAGAAAATTTCCTTTTGCATCACGAGAAATAATGTTTAGGTCACCTTCAGAAAGATAAATTCTTCTGGTAGTAGTGATCCTTGCATAAACAGTAGCGTACTCATTCACCACGGAGTCTGGTCTGTAAACAGTTTGTCTCACCACTACCCTGTTAGAAACTTCTCTTATATTAGTTTCATCATGATAGCGACCCATATCAAATCTTCCAAGACGCATTTCAATAATCTCATCAGGTTGTACGTTATTGCTCCTGACATCCGACTCAGTATAAAATTTTACAAACTCACTGTTGCCCTGGTAACGAAGATTCCTTGCAAGATCATCCTGAAAATTCTGCACCAGCTGATTGGCTGCATAAGAATTACTATAGCCATTGTTATAACTGCCACTTCCATAATAGCCATTATTACTTCCTCCATACATTCCATTATTACCGTAGCCATTTTCGGTTAACAAAAGAACCTTGACAATTGCTGCATCGTAAGCCTCGTCCATCTTTGCTTTTATCTCACTATCGTTCTTGAAACGGTAAGCAGTTCTTAAGGCATCATACGCCTGGCGGAAAGAAGTTCTGTTGCCACGTTCCATCAATGCCAATCCTCTTTCAAAATAAACCTCACCGGTTTTCTCTTTGTAAGTTTGAATGTAGCTGGAATAATCTGTTGGATTTAGAGTTTCTCTTGCAACAGGAGAATTATTCACCGCTTCATATAAGTTCTGCAACTTTCGATATTCGTTGTATATCTTTTCAAAACGTCCATCGCTGGCACTGTTATTTATACTGCTGATAATTGTGTTGTGCTTTTCTACAGCTTGTTTATATGCACTTTGAAGTATTGATTTCGCTTCAGTATCATTTGCATCTTTCTGCAGTTTTCTTACGGCAAGTTCTACCGCATCTTCATAATTGCCTTTTTCAAAAGCTTTTGTAGCAGTTTTGCAAGAGTACATAAGTACTAATGCAGAAATGAGTAGGGAGTAGATTTTTTTCATGGTCTGGGTATTTGCTCACCCAAAGTCAAATTATTATCCAAACTCCATGACAACCAGCTGTTTTATCTAAGCTTTAACAATCTCATTCCCAGATGCTTGCCATTGATTATCTTAGTTTGATGTTTCAGCAATGGCTTAATTGGAGAACGGGTTTGGCGTTCATAGCGATTATCATCGTTTCAGGCACCATCTTCTACTCACAATACCTATCTAAAAAGATCGCAAAGGAGGAAAGACAAAAAGTGGAAGAATGGGTAGAAGCCAGTAACTCACTTTTGAATCCTAACACACAGGATACTAGGCTGCCACTAAAGATCATTAACGATAATGATGATATTCCAATCATCTGGACAAATGAAAAAGACAGCATCATCGATCATATTAATATCGACACAAATTTGCTGGCAAAGAATGCGTCTTATCTGCAAGAAAAGCTGCGGGAATTAAAAGCAACGAACCAGCCGATCGTGTGGAGTGATCCTACGGACCCACAGAAGAAAAACAGATATTATTTTGGCAATACCACATTACTGAAAGAGGTGAGTTACTATCCTATCGTTCAGCTTTTGCTTGTTGGTCTTTTCATTCTCATAACAATCATAGCCCTAAGAAGTAATTATCGCAGCACGCAAAATCAACTTTGGGCTGGAATGGCTAAAGAAACTGCTCACCAGTTAGGTACACCAGTAACTTCTTTACAAGGCTGGGTTGAAGTTTTGAAAGATGTAGATGGAGCTGATAAGATCGTTCCTGAGATTGAAAAAGACGTTCAACGATTACAGCTGGTTAGTGACAGGTTTGGGAAGATAGGCAGCACACCAAAACTGGAGGAAAAGGATGTTGTTCAGCAGGTAGATTCTATGGTTGGCTATATCAAAAAAAGAGCTGGCAGTAAAGTAACTTTCAAGCTTGAAGTGAAAGCAGAACAACCTTTAATGGTGATGATCTCTCCTCCTTTATTTGATTGGGTAATCGAAAACCTGTTAAAGAACGGTTTAGACGCAATGGATGCAACCGGCAAAATCGATATCCAGGTTAGTGAGCAACCTCTTCATGTTATTATAGACATAACAGATACCGGCAAAGGCATCAGCAATGCCAATATGAAGAAAGTGTTTAACCCCGGTTTCACCACAAAAAAACGGGGCTGGGGATTAGGTTTAACCCTCACCAAGAGAATCGTTGAACAATATCACAAAGGGAAAATTTTTGTGAAATGGAGTGAGGTTGGTAAAGGAAGTACTTTCCGTATCATCTTAAATAAAGGTTGATTTTCAATCTATCTGCAACTGTTTTTTATTAATATAGCATTTTGGTACAGCTGTTGATTCTGTTAAGAAAATTTCAAGTATGAAAAAATTATTGATAGCGGCAGGAATTGCAGGATTAGCTTACTACTTAAAGCGTAATCCAAAAGTTGTAGAAGATCTTAAAACAAAAGCAACAGATGCATTAGGACGTGTAAAAGGCATGAATGGAAGTAGCAGTTCTACAACTGGTACTACAGTTCATTAATCTGTTTCTTCGTAATTGATAAGAAGTCCCGCCCTGCGGGATTTTTTATTTATAGTGTGATGTAGTGTTTAAGGTGATCAATTGTTTCCTGCTGGGCAAGTATGGTTTCTTTGACCACATCACTCATTGAGATAATCCCTATTAAATCGTCACCTGAAAAAACGGGTAAGTATCGTACATATTTATCAGTCATTAATTCCATGCAATGTTCAACTGTATCGTGTGGAGATACTTTAGGTAAGTCTGTGCTCATGATATCACGAACAAGTGTTTCTGTTGAACTTCTTCCATGCAGAACTACTTTACGACTGTAATCTCTTTCGGTAACTATGCCTAGAAAAATTCCTTTTTCGTCTTTCACTATTACAGAACCAATATTTTTATCTGACATCAGCTTCAAAGCCTGTATCACTGTTTCTGAAGGATGTACCGCAAGAGCTGAATTGCCTTTCCTGACTAAAACATCTGCAACTTTTCTCATAAAACAATCGTATTGGTTTGGAAAATACGAAAGAAAAATCAAAAAAAAGCGTTCTGACACTTATTACAGGGAAATTGATTGGATAAGACCCTTTAGCTTATCAGCTGATTTCTGAAGCATTGCTTTCTCATTCTCATTAAGATTGAGTGGCAACACTTCCCTGATACCGGTTCTATCTACTACACAGGGCATTCCCAGATAAACATCAGAAATTCCATGGTAATTATTCAGCAAAGTTGAAACATTAAGTACAGCTGATTCATTCCTGAGGATAGCAGTACATATCCTGTCTAGTGCGAGAGCTATAGCATAATAGGTAGCTCCTTTTGCTTCAATGATCTCGTAAGCCGCATCCCTGGTATGAGTGAAGATGTTCTGTTTATCAGTTTCAGGCAATGCTATTTCAGTTCCGGCAACATTGGCAATGCTCCACAACGGTAATTCAGAATCTCCATGCTCTCCGATAATATGAGCATGAACAGAGTGCGGATCAATATTCAGTCGCTCACCAATCAGGTATCTGAATCTTGCACTGTCAAGCAATGTTCCTGAACCAATTACACGATTTTGTGGCCAGCCTGATTTTTTCCAGGTAAAATAACTCATCACATCTACCGGGTTTGAGGCAATAAGGAGTATCCCATCTTTATTATACTTCAGCACTTCTGTGGTAATACTTTCAAAAATTGTCACATTTCGCTTCAACAAATCTACCCTCGTCTCTCCTGGCTTTTGTGAAGCACCTGCAGTGATAATTATTATATCAGCCTCCACACAATCCTCATAATCACCAGCCCAAAGCTTTGTGTTGCCAAGAAAAGGCATTCCATGATTCATATCCAATGCATCTCCTACAGCTTTGGCTTTATTGGCATCTATAAGCACCAATTCATCCACTCTGCTCCTTAATAGTAATGTATAAGCAGTTGTAGCACCTACAGCACCCACTCCTATAATTACAACTCTCGTTTTCGATGATGGCATATTATGGGCTTTCATCAAAAATATTGAAAGTAAAATCCTTGACTGATGTTTCATATCAAAGCCATGAAATTTATTGGAACTACATTCAACGTTTTTCACACCCATTGGATAACTTATGCTTTCAGTTTGGCAAAAAATTAGCGTAGTTTGAATATGAGATGGTCATACATTTTGCGTCTTACCTGTAAAACCACAAAATGCCTGGACTCTCGAAACATAAGCCTATGCTAGAAACCAGAGAATTAAATGCCTTATTCACATTAATTGACGATCCGGACGAGGAGGTTTATTCGTCTGTATCTGAGAAGATAGTTGGTTATGGAAAGGGCATTATCCCCAATTTGGAGAATCTCTGGGAGACCAGTATTAGCGAAGATGTGCAGGAACGTATTGAAATGCTTATCCATAAACTGCATTTCACCGATCTTACAACTGATTTTAAAGAATGGCGAGACAGTGCTTACCATGATCTGTTATTCGGAGCACTCCTGGTCTGCAAGTTTCAATATCCAGATCTGCACACCACTCCTATTTTGCAGGAAATTGAAAAGATCAGGAGAAATGTATGGCTTGAACTGAATAGTTTTCTCACACCACTGGAACAAGCCAACGTACTCTCTAGCATTATTTACAATTACTATAATTTAAAAGGAGTAGAAGTAAATTATCTCAACCCAGACGAATTTTTCGTTCATAAAGTAATTGAAAGCAAAAAAGGCAACACCATTGCTAACGGTATATTATACCAGGTTATGTGTGAGTTACTGGATATCCCGGTAAGAGTGATCAATATTCCGAAGCAATTTATCCTGGCTTTCTTTCATACTGATTATGATCCGGCAAAACATAAAGATCCTCAGCAGAAGATCCATTTTTATATTGATGTGCTTAATGGTGGTATTTTCACCAATAAAGAGGTTGACAGCTACTTCAAACGGATTTCAGTTCATCCTGCGGCTTCTTTTTTTAAGCCCCTTACCCATAAACGGATTATCCAGATGCTGATGGAAGAACTGGCAAAATGTTTTGAAAGCCCCTCTGCAGGGTACAAAAAAGAAGAATTGCTTCATCTTGCAGCTTTATTAGACGAATAAGTAAGCAACACATTTCAATTACTTACAATTACTCATGACGAGTTTGCTTTGGTTGGTTCCTGAGCTTATGATATTGAGATACTTCTCATCAACCAGGTGAAACCCTAGTCGGCTGTCAGGGTTTCACCTGGTAAAGTAATCAGGTAAACGCCTAGATAAAAATCAGTGTTTCACCTCTTGATTTCGTTTTTCTGCACCACTAACATTGCATTGTAATTATTCACTATTACAACAAGTTCATTGATAAAGAAAAGAATTGGTTCCTACCCTAGCTCCAGTTTCGGAGCAACTTCTCACAGCTGTATGTAAGTGTTTTCAGCCCACTTTCTCAACGTGAAGAAGCGTCAGTTGGATTCAGGACAAGACTTAAGTCTTGTCCTTCTTTTGAACGGTTGGTTTATATCCCAGTTGGATATTTTATTATACCCAAACCCCGGAGGCTTCTTTTGAAGCCTCCTTTTTAAAATTTATAACATGAAAAGAAACAGAACAATGCCAAAGACAATTGAAGAACATCTGGCTATCATAAACAAAAACTACAAAGCCATGCTCTTCTTGTTATCAATTTGCCTGGTACTATCAGTAGCATTTGTTATACAGGTATTGTAATCTCAGAGATATGAAGAATACTCATACAGATGCAACACAAGCAATCAATTGTAATCGAAAGGTTTGGCAGCAATTATTAAAAGGGGCCATTATTACTATTATCTTATACGTTATCATCTTTATGTAAACAGTTGTTATGAGCTTATTATCACCTACTCTACCTAAGTTAAAACGCCTGATGGTAAACTCATCTAAAGCACCGAATATGAGTAAGCCAAAAAAGATATTGCTGATAGATGATGACGAGATATTCATCTTCCTTACCAGTAAAATGATGCAGAGTACTGGTAAGGTTGCTAATATTAGTGTATCGTTCTCTGCCATGGAAGCTATACATTACCTTGAGGTGATTGATGATAAATCATTCCCTGACATCATACTACTTGATCTTAATATGCCTGGATTAAGTGGATGGGATTTTCTTGAATTCTATAGTATTCTCTATCCAAAGTTTAGGAAACCTCCTTTTTTATATGTAGTTTCCAGTTCTATTGCTGATAATGATACTGAGAGGGCTCTTAAACTTCCGGGTGTAAACGGTTACCTAGCCAAGCCAATCAACTCTGATGCTGTGAAAATGATAATTAACCAGGCTGCTTAGTAAACACACCTCGTATTTCTACTGTTGCATTTGTGGCATTTGGTTTTTAAGTTACGGCACCAAAACAATCAACATATGCATACTCCCAACTACATCCTGCAAGGGCAAGACCTTTGCATATCAATAAGTACATCATCCATCTATTATTAATGCTGAGCAGGTAACCTGTCAGCTTTTTTTATACATAAAACCCCAATTGCTATGAGTGGATTTCCCATCGTAGACCTCGTTGTAGGCATAATTTTCCTTTTCTTTCTCATTAGTATTATTTGCAGTTCTATTGTTGAGATCATAATGACGGCAAAGAGAGTGAGAGCTGAAGTGCTTGGACAATGGATGCTTCGCATTTTTGATACCGACATTACCAAAGCAGATGGCACTACAGTAAAACTCGGTCAGGCTATTATGGACCATTGTGCTACAACTGCGTTAGTTCCTCATGGTAAGCCACCATCCTATATTGATGCCCGGAACTTTGTCTCTGCACTGCTTGATAAAGTTGCACTGTGTTCAGCTATGGCAAAGCCCGAAACAATTGACGATTTTATTGAGTCTTTCAAATCAAGCACTGCCATTTCAGGAGAGTTAAAAAGAGCATTCATTATCCATGCTATTGAAGCAAGAGATACATTCAATTCTTTGTCTCAAAAAAAGATAGGTGCAATAGAACTGTTCCGTAACCGACTAGAGAATTGGTACGACAGTAATATGATGCGTATTAGTGGGACAATGAAAGTGAAATACACTCGACGCTTTACATTAGCTGCGGCAATCGTTATAACCCTTGCATTGAATGCTGATATAATTAACATCTCAAAATATCTATACAATAATCCAGAAGCAAGGGCACAGTTAGCAGCAAAAGCTTATGAAACTACTACAGATGATTCTATCAAAGCAAAAGTTTTATTGTTAAAACAAGGATCATTGAATGATACTGCCAAACTAAATCTACAGCAACTTACTGAATCAATTGAAGCAAAAAGAAAAGACATTAACACAGCTTATGCAGCTATGAAAGCCTCTATGCCACTAGGATGGAATGTTGAAGAGTTTAAGGATTTGAAAGGTTTGAATTGGGTCACTTTCATCTTATCAAAAATCGTAGGGCTTTCAGTAATGGTTTTTGCCGTTCTACTTGGAGCACCTTTTTGGTTTGATGTGTTGAATAAAATTTCTAACCTGAGAGGAGTTGGTAAACGACCAGATATTGCAATCGCAGATAAAACAAGTAACTAATTACATACCTAAAACTTAACACTATGCCAGAAATCTTAAAAGTAGAACGCTACAGCTTCAAGCCTGACTGGACGCTGAGCAGGTATTATATCAATGATGTACTCCACGGCTTTGGAGTGGAGGATGAAATGCGAAACATTAAAGTAAAAGGCGAAACAGCAATTCCCACAGGAACCTATGAACTTGGCTACCGGGAGTCTCCAAAGTTCAGTACTACGTTCTATTACAATGATACAGCTAACAAGCTTATCACATCTAAAGATTACGCAGCACTTTCGTCTGTTGAGAAAAAGAAATGGCGACCTCACGATCTTATCTGGGTGAAGAACGTTCCCAACTTCGAATATGTACTCATCCATTGGGGCAATACTGATGATGATACTGACGGATGCTACATCGTAGGAAATAAAGTGGGTGTATTAGATGGACAAGAAGGTGTAGTTGAAAGCAGGGTAAACTATATGAAGCTTTATCCGAAGTTGTACCCTTTGGTAAAAAGCGGAAAACAATATATCAAATACACTAAAGCCGTTTAAAGATATATCACAATTCAAACAATAACATTATGCCAGCATACACCCCACAACTACAAAGTGAATATCAACGTTTGTTTGACACATGTACTATCAAACCAGAAAAGTACAACGAGATTGATAGCAACATCAGCCAGATACTTAAAGGGAAAGTTGAGTATGAACTCTTATCTGCTAAACTCAGCATCCCATGGTACTTCATTGGTATTCTGCATTGCATGGAAGGAAGTTGCAGTTTCAAAGTGCATCTTCATAATGGTGATTCATTAAATGCAAGAACGGTAAATGAACCTAAAGGAAGACCCAAAACCGGAACTCCTCCTTTCACCTGGCAGTTTAGTGCAGAAGATATTTTACGAGAGAAGAAACTGGAACAATGGACAGACTGGAGTGTTCCAGGAATGTTGTACCGAATGGAAGCTTACAATGGCTGGGGCTATCGCAGAAACGATGTAAACATCAACACACCCTATTTGTGGAGTTACAGCAACCAATACACAAAAGGTAAATATGTAGCTGATGGAAATTATAGTTCAACTGCGGTTTCTAAACAATGTGGTACTGCCGTTATTCTAAGACGTATGTACGAAAAGCAGATCGTCACATCAAACCTCCCAAGCCGTATAGAAGTATTAAGAGCACTGGCTTTAGATGTCTCATATCAACCAGGTCGTTATGTAGCAAAAGCAGAAGAGCTTCAAAAGATGCTCAACTTGTCAGGTGCATACTTAAAGGCTGATGGCAAAGCAGGGAGAAACACTTCTGATGCCCTATACAAACTCACCAGTAAATACCTGCAAGGAGATCCTGAACATGTATAAAACAATAAAAATGAAAAAGATCATCATATTACTTTCCGCTGTCTTTACGATTAGTTGTGCAAGAATACCGGCAGAATCAGTTGTACTTACCGATGCGATTCAGCAAGAAGGTTTTAGAATGCATTCGATCAACTTAACGCTAATTAACTCAGTTTTTGAGGATAAGAAATTAGCAATAGATAAGTTCATCGACTCAACCTACACACCACGCTATGTAAAAAAACTTCTTGAGGCATTACCGGCTAACACCGATCTCAAACAAGAAATGGCTGAACTAATGCAGGCTGCAATGGAAGCGGTAGATGCAAGAAGACAACGGTTAAGAAAAGCCCTGGAAGAGCAAAAAATTAAACTGGCTACAAAGCTGAATAAAGATTATCAGAACTACCAGGCTGCAACAGCATCATTAAAATCGTTGTTATCATCTGCTAACAAATTAAATCAAAGAAGGCAGGATATGTTCGATAAGATAAAGCTGATATCAGGCAACAAGCTTGACATTAACCGGATAGAAACCATCGTAGATAAATTCGTCCAGAACTCTGGCAATGTTGCAGAAAGCATTAACATCCTTAACGACGATATCAATAATCTCATCAACTAAATTATTTATATGCCTAACAAATTTTCCGAACTAGCAGAGAAGATAGCACAGATGACGGATGCAGAATTCACTAACGAATTCACCAGCCTCACCCGTTTAACTAATGATGATGTAAAAGACCTTATAATAAAAACCGGAATAAGCAAGAAAGATCTTTCCGCAGTTTTAAAAGTGGTAAATGATGCTACAATAGAGAACGAACAAAAAGCTAAATCTATCCAGAACATTAATAAAGGTGTGGATGTGCTGATTGGCATTGCTAAGCGATTTATTTAAAGTGAAGTCTCAATAGCAGCAATGTATCAGCATCAAAAACGTACCCTACTTAATTTCCGTAATATATGAGAAAACTACTTATTCTTACTATCCTTGCATTTGTAGCCAGTTCATTCAATTTACTACTAGCTCAAAACATACCTTTTACAACTTCATTTGAATATGAAGATGGGAAACACTGGGTGATAAAAAAGTTATACTCATACACGATAGATAATGACCTTAATTTAACGCTCCATCCAAAAAACGTAACATTTAAAAATGCTAACGATAATAATCCACAAAACAAGAACACCTAAAAAAAATTTTATTTAGCGGGTAAAAACGACTCCACTAAATTTCAAATAGAATTAACGGAATCACAAGATGATCAACCCATTTTTTTAAAATATACTGGCTATCTCCACCAGGAATTAGTCAACA
>JANPIB010000029.1:0-20235 GCA_031424775.1 Chitinophagales bacterium
AGCCGGTCTCACCTTAAATTTACTTTTGATTAACGCTAAACATAATAAATTGCAAACCATTCTTATAGTAGTATGAAAAAAATTCTTCTTGCACTTCTGATCCCAGCTTCAGGCTTTGCACAAGCCGATAAAGGTTTTACCATCAGCGGAAAGGTTACCGGGTTAAAAGATAGTACACTTGTTTACCTGGTGAACTCGAATAATGGCAACCCGATTGCTCAAACATATTCTTCGAAAGGCAGTTTTACCTTGTTTGGGAAAGTTGAATCGCCAGATGTTTACCAGATCAGCTTTATTGGTTATAAAGATGTGTACGAGGTGTTTCTTGACAATTCAAATGTGGATATTGCCGGAGCATCTGCTTCACTAAAAAAAATGACTGTTACCGGCTCACCCGTTGCGCTGGATTTTCAGGTGTATGAAAAGCGATTTAATCCATTAAAGGATAAACTAAATAAGCAGGTTGGACTTGCCAACCAAACTTCTGAGGCTAAGAAGAGAGATTCTGCGGTAAACCTTGTGAATAAAACAGTGGCAGACATCCAGAATCAAATTGATCTTTTTGTAAAAGAAAAGCCCGGCTCACCAGTTACTGCTTTCATCTTGTATATTACTAACTCTTTAACTACTGATCCATCAGTAACTGAAGCACGTTTTGCTAAGCTAACTGCATCAGCAAAGAATAATGTTTATGGAAATGCGTTAGCCCAAATGTTGCAGCAGCAACAAGCAGCAAAAGAGTTTGGTGCTATTGGTTCCCAAGCTCCGGATTTTACGCAAAATGATCCTGAAGGAAAGCCTGTTGCACTTTCTTCTTTAAGAGGAAAGTATGTGTTGATAGATTTCTGGGCTAGCTGGTGTGGACCTTGCAGAAGGGAGAATCCGAACGTTGTAGCTGCATTTAACGAGTTCAAGAGTAAGAATTTCACCATTCTTGGTGTTTCGCTTGATCAGGATAAAGAAAAATGGTTGCAAGCGATTAAAGCCGATAATCTCAACTGGACTCAGGTGAGTGATCTGGCTTACTGGAATAATGCAGCAGCCAAACAATACCAGGTTACCGGAATTCCGCAGAACTTTTTACTTGACCCTAGTGGAAAAATTGTTGGGAAAAACCTGAGAGGAGAGGAACTTCACCAGAAGTTATCAGAGATATTGAAATAGTTTAAATGCTCTTGTATAAGTAAAAGGAGCCTCGGGAGAGGCTCTTTTTGTTTTAATGATGTTTTACAACGTTAAGTTCCCACACTGGGGTATTATCCTGAATAAGCGGCAATAGGAGCCCCTAATAATTTTCCTACAAAAACCTGAACTATAATAGCGTTACTGCTGCTCAACACATTGAGAATTAAATAGATCGGGGCATGTAATTCCTTATATCAGCTATATGAATAAGATATACATAGCCTTAGCATTTGCAACAATTTTTGCTTCATGTGGTAATACCAAGAGTGAAGATCAGTTACAGTCAAAGCAATTTACAATTGACTCACTGAATCAAGCAGCTGCACAAAAAGAAACAGATCGTATTAATACAGAACATACTACCGTAACGGAAAAGCAGACTGTTGTTTACCAGCCTGTAAGTACCACTACAACCACTACTACTAAGAAAAAGGGTTGGAGTAATGTAGCTAAAGGTGCGGTTATTGGTGGAGTAGTTGGTGCCGGAACAGGTGTAGCGGTATCGAAAAATAAAGTGAAGGGTGGAATTATCGGAGCTGTTGTTGGTGCAGGTGCAGGTGCAGGTGTTGGTGCCCTGATCAAAAAGAAGGAGTAATATTTTATTACCATTATATCAAAGAGAGTCCTGCTTGCAGGACTTTTTTTGTGCTTTAACCCTTCTCGTTTTTTTAACTACCTGTGAAGCGATAACCAACACCAGACTCTGTTATAAAATGCTTTGGATGATTGGGGTCGTCTTCTAGTTTCTTTCGCAGTTGGGCAATAAATACTCTCAGGTATTGAGATTGATTTATATAACCAGGTCCCCATATAGCTCTAAGAAGATATTGATGCGTTAGTACCTTTCCTTCGTTATTTACAAACAAAGCCAGGAGATGATATTCTGTTGAAGTGAGTTTTACCAGCTCATCGTTCTTCTTCACTGTTCTTGCCAAGAGGTCTATTTGCAGGTTCTGGAATTTGATTTCGGTTACAGTGTCTTCTGTTAAGACATTTCTTAAAGCAGTTCGCATTCTTGCCAGCAATTCACCAGTTCTGAAAGGCTTAGGAAGATAATCATTGGCTCCATTATCCAAAGCTTTGATGATACTTTCTTCGTTCTTTTTAACTGAAAGAATAATAATTGGGTTGGTAAACCATTGCCTCAGCTTTTGTAAAACTATATGTCCGTTTTCATCAGGTAAGCCAAGATCCAGTAATATCATTTGTGGTGGATGATTGCCAGCCATGATCAATCCTTCTTTTGCCGTTGTAGCAGATCTTGGGATATAACCATTCGTTTGCAAGGTGATCTCCAGCATCTTTCTTATCTGTGGCTCATCGTCAATGATCAGTACTTCTGCTTTGTTCATGCCTCTGCATATTTGATCTGCGTTGTTTTCACTGGTAGTGAGATCGTAAATTTCACTCCACCAGTTCTCTTATTTTGAGCCTCAACACTACCACCAAGTGCTTCTGTAAATCCTTTTACTATTGAAAGACCTAAGCCTGAGCCTTGTGAATCCGAACGTTTGTTCCTGGAGAATTTGTGGAAGATGTCGTTGATGTCAACATCCTCGAATCCTTTTCCGTAGTCTTCAATAACGATCTGTAAAACATCAACCGGACATGTAACTACAATATCAATTTTTGAGTCGGCTGGTGTATGTATTGCGGCATTATTAAGTAGATTATGAATTATTTGCTCCAGCATTCCCTCATCTATACTACACAAAGCCAAACTCTGATCTACACTAATGTTGATTCTTCGGCCAGGATTATTTTCTTCTACAGTTCTTGCTACTTCGTAAACCACTTCAACCACATCACACCAATCATCCTTTGGTTTGATATGACCTGATTCAAGTCTTGAAATGTTCAGTAAGTTCTCCACCTGTTGGTTCAGCCGCAAAGAAGCTTTGCAGATTTCGGCTACAAGTTGTTCTTTATTTTCCTCTGACAAATTGGTATTCAGTTGCAAGTTATCAGTTGCTCCTATAATAGCTGCAATCGGTGTTCGTAATTCGTGCGACAAGGAGTTTAAGATGGTGTTATACAGTTTTACGCTGTTTGCTTTTTCCTGCTTTAGGTTCGAGGCTTTTTCAACTTGCCTGATTTTATATGTTAGCACCCCATTGATCATTGCAATGATGAAGTACATTAAAAAGAGGATGGAATCTTCAGAGGAGTCTACATGAAAAGTAAATCTGGGTGGGATAAAGAAGAAATTCCAGATACAAGCACTTAGCACAGCTGAAAGTAATACCGGCAATATGTCGAAGGTTATTGCAATAAGCGATACGGTAACCAGCAAAATGAGGGCTACAGTTCTGTAGCCAATCACCGTAGAAAATGCGAAGCAGATAGCTGAGATAAACATGACCCCTACCAGGCAAAACAAATATTGCCTGCTTTTACCCAGTCTGTTCATTAATAGTTCAGCCATTTACCTCTTTATGTAACAAAGTAACATTGTTTCGATGTTTTTGATCTGTATAAAGATTTTATAAAGATTTAGCTTGCTCTAATCTACATGGCTTATGAGCCGTCTACTTTTGGCTCCAATTTTTACTGATGTCCTCACACAATCGTACAAGTGTAGCTGGTCTGCTAATAGCCTTGGGAATTATTTACGGTGATATAGGTACTTCGCCTCTTTATGTTTTAAATGCCATTATCAGTGGCAAAGTGATCACCGATCAGCTGATCATCGGCTCTCTATCGCTTATCATTTGGACGCTTACACTCCAAACAACTGTTAAGTATGTTATTCTCACACTACAAGCTGATAATCGTGGTGAGGGTGGTATCTTTTCGTTGTTTGCTTTAGTACGGCGAAGAAAAAAGTGGCTTGTTATTCCTGCTATGATGGGAGGAGCTGCATTGTTAGCAGATGGAATGATCACACCACCAATTTCTGTTACTTCAGCCATTGAAGGTTTAAAACAGGTTCCTGCATTTGCAGGTATTAGTCAGTGGACAATTGTTTACATAGTTATAGGTATTATCTCTGTGCTGTTTTTCATCCAACAGTTTGGAACAGCTTTCATTGGTAAGTTCTTCGGTCCTGTGATGACGATCTGGTTCTTAATGCTGGCAGTATTGGGTATTACTCATCTGTTTGAGGATGTTAGTATTTTCAAAGCACTTAATCCATATTACGGAATTAAGTTGCTCATCACTTACCCAAAAGGATTTTACATTTTAGGAGGAGTGTTTCTCTGCACCACTGGTGCTGAAGCTTTATACTCAGACCTCGGTCACTGTGGTAAATGGAATATCCGTCATTCATGGATCTTCGTTAAAACATGCCTGATCTTGAATTATCTTGGTCAAGGTGCCTGGCTGCTTACTCACCATAAAGGAGAACTTATTTCTTCCAAGATGATTGAGACAGGTTTCAATCCTTTCTACGGTGTGATGCCTGAATGGTTCATTTTTGCTGGTATTGCAATTGCTACGGCTGCAACCATTATTGCCAGCCAGGCGTTGATATCAGGTTCCTTCACTTTAGTAAGTGAGGCAATTCGCTTAAATCTTTGGCCAAGGCTTAAGATCAATTACCCTACAGAAGCGAAAGGTCAATCGTTTGTTCCATCTGCAAACCTGCTACTCTATGTTGGCTGCATAGGTATTGTGCTTTATTTCAAAAAGGCATCAAATATGGAAGCTGCCTATGGTCTAGCTATCACTGTAACGATGATCGCCACTTCTGTATTGTTTGCAAATTACCTGGTACTACGAAGGGTAAAATCTGTTTTTATCTATCTCTACCTGTTCGTTTATCTCACAATAGAAGGAAGCTTTCTGTATGCTAATATGGACAAATTTCCGCATGGTGGATATGTAACCTTGTTAGTAGGTGGTTTGCTTTTTCTTATCATGTATGATTGGTTTAAGGCTCGAAAAATTAAGAATCGTTATGTGGAGTTTGTGAAGATGGATCATTATATACCCCAGATACAGGAACTAAGTAAGGATAAAACTGTTCCAAAATATGCTACACATCTTGTTTACTTAACTAGTGCTGATAATCATAAAGAGATAGAACATAAGGTCATTTATTCTATTATGAATAAGAAGCCCAAGCGAGCAGACATATATTGGTTTGTTCATGTTGTAACCTTAGACGATCCATATACCACTGAGTACAGGGTTAAACACATAATCCCTAACGACATCATACGTATAGAGTTCAGGTTAGGATTTAGGGTTCAGCCAAGACTGAATCTTATGTTTAGAAAAGTAGTAGAGGACCTGGTCAAGAATAAAGAAGTGAATGTAACAAGCCGTTACGAAAGCCAGGAACGAAACAACGTTGTAGGCGATTTTACTTTTATCGTAATGGAGAAATACCTGAGCCAGGATAATGAATTACCATTTTTCGAGAAACTGTTAATGAAGCTGCACTTCTGGCTTAAGGAAATAAGCCTTTCTGAAGAAAGAGGTTTTGGTCTTGACCCAAGCAACGTGGTAATCGAAAAGTTTCCGTTGATAGTTGCTCCGGTAGCCAGCGTTCGTTTAAAAAGGGTAGAAGAGTAGTGAGAGACCAAAATAAGATAAGTGATACAGCCGCCATCATCTTTGTATGGCTTGTTGCCTTAGCCTTGCTATGGTTGACAATCGTTAAAGTAAAATATCTACTCAGTAAATAGCCAGACTTAGGTTTAAGCAGAAGATCGGGTGATCTTTGCTTTATTGTTCAGGATGTAACATTACTTCAAATGATTTTCCATTTCAGATACTACTGCAGCCACGAGTTCCTTATCTAACTTGCCAGCAAACGCTGGGTCTACCACAGCCCGATAATTTCTTTCCTCGTCAGGCTCAAGTACTATTTCAACTCCATTTATCTCAAGGTATATTTTGTGAGTGTAACCCAGCTCTAGCATCTTTCCTTCAATACTGTGTTCCTTGCCATTGTGCTGGACCGTGATTGAGAATAGCTCCATACACGGTAAATGTACGTTTGCTGGTTTAAGGCTACCAGGTTATCAGCCTTTGCAATAAATAAAAAAGCAGGAGTTTTTTACTCCTGCTCTAATTTTGATCAGTTAACCAATTGGGAGGTTAAACTTCATAGGATTGGATTTGAAAAGTGGTAAGCCTTTCTGAAATCAAAATTCGGAGTCATCGTAGTTTTTTAATGCTTGCAATGGATAGACGTGTAACCGAACTGGTCGTTTTTAGTTAATAGCCTAACTACTCCTCAATCTTTAGATCTCCTTAATGTCAAAAAGGTACGAATCGTCTCTTTTCATTACTTTACAACATTAACTACTGCTGATGGTACAGGAAATAAGAGAACAGTTCAACCAGAATTTTTCAGAAGAGAATTACAAAGCATATGTAGAGGCATTATCTGCAGCTTACCCAGATGCACTCCAATTCAGGGTGGCAGAAACACCGATCTTTATTGATAAAGCCTTTAAAGAAAAAGTGCTTTCAGCCTGTGAAAGCATTATTAATGTGATCACTCAATACAATTTTAAGCCCCTCACTTCCAGGGCTATCCCAACAGATATTATTGTCCCTAATGAGAATGGTCATTCTCATTTTATTGCTTTTGACTTCGGAATCTGCGAAAATGAGAATGGAGAACTGGAACCTCAGCTAATAGAGATGCAGGGTTTCCCTTCATTGTTCTGCTACCAGATATTACATGATGAGATCACCCGTCAATTCTTCGATATCCCTGAGAACTACAGCATGTACCTGAACGATCTGGATAAGGAAAGCTACATCAGCCTTTTGAAGGACATCATTATTAAAGATGAAAAGCCTGAAAATGTGATCTTGCTGGAGATACTTCCGCACCAGCAGAAAACCCGGGTTGACTTCTATTGCACAAAACAATACCTGGGTATCGAAGTCGTTTGTCTTACCGAACTCATAAAAGAAGGTAAACAGCTTTTCTATATGAAGGAAGGAAAGAAAACCCTGGTAAAACGAATCTACAATCGTGTGATCTTCGATGATCTGCAACAACAGTCAGCTGAGATACAGGAAAAAGGAAAAATATTTACTGATGACCTGGACGTTGAATGGATACCACATCCAAACTGGTTTTATCGCATCAGCAAGTACACTTTGCCGTACATCCGTCATCAATACGTTCCTAAAACAAGATTTCTGAGTGAGCAGAGAGATATTCCAACAGACCTTGATAATTATGTTTTAAAACCCCTCTTCTCGTTTGCCGGACAAGGTGTAGTAATTGATGTAACTCCGGAAGATATTAAAGCAATCAAAGACCCACAGAACTGGATTTTGCAGCGGAAAGTAAAATATGCTGATGTGATTCCAACTCCTGATGATCCGGCAAAAGCTGAAATACGATTATTCTATTTCTGGAAAGATGGTGAAGCCAGACCTGTGGCTGCAGCCAACCTTGCAAGGCTTAGCAAAGGCAAAATGATCGGCGTTCGGTACAACAAAGACCGTGAATGGGTTGGTGGTAGTTTGGTGTATTTTGAGAAAGACTAAGAGGGGGAGAATAAGGAATAAGAAAGTTGAAATAAGAAATAAGTAAGTAATAAGAGAAAATTATGAGGTCGGCTGCGGAATACTAATCATCTTTCCTTCCCGTACGTACGGGACTCTTGTACTGAAAAATGTACTTTGGCTTTGGTGATGCCATAGAAAGTTACAGATGAACTGAGCCCTTCGACAAACTCAGGATAAGCTCAGCAAGGAACGATGCACAAAGAACAAATAGCTGACTAAAAAATTACTTCAACAGTTTTTCAATCAGCTTATCTAATTCGTTCAGATCAGGATTGATTGCTGCAAAATTGCCGTTTTTATCAACCAGGAATGTTGTAGGTATGTATTGAATGTTCCAGCCTTGAGCATAGTTCTTATCATCAAGTACATGCAGCCATTTAGTTTTGTCTTCGTTGATTGCTTTCCTCCATTCAGTTTCGCTTTGATCAACTGAAATGCTGTAAATCTCAAGTCCTTTGTCTTTGTATTTTGTGTACAGTGTTTTCAAATGCTTGTTGGCTCTACGGCATGGTCCACACCAGCTTGCCCAAAAATCGATCAACACAACTTTACCTTTTAATGAAGACAGCTTCACAACCTTTCCACTGGTATCACTAAGGCTTATCTCAGGTACTTTCTTATTCGTTTCTGTTGACTGGGCAAAAGATGAAGATGCCAGGAATAAACTTGCAGCAAGGATGAAGACATTTTTCATTGAAACAAATATACTTGAACTGCAGCGGCCAGTTGCCAAGGATTAGTTAACAAAACCCCACCAGATTCCTAATCTGAACCACATGGGGCTGTAAGGATAATGAGGCATTACAAAATTGTAGTTTTTACCAATAGCATTTAGATTCTCCAGTCTTACAAATGCTTTAAACGTTTTGATACTGAAATGAACAAAGAGGTTCACATCTGGCTTGTTGGAGATAGTGGTCGTATCCTGGAAAATAAATTGACCGATTAAAGGAGAGTAGTTATCAGCTTTGTAAGGAGTGTGATACCTGAACTCCAGACCTGTAGATAAGTTCAGGTTTTTAAAACCAAGATTTCCTTCATAAGCTATTCGGTTCCTTGTAAATAATTGTGGAAGATTGATCGGGGGATTACCTGTAGCTTGTTGCAAGTGCAACTCAGTGTACAAGTTGATGTGCTTACTTAGCTTAAATACTTTTTCACCAGCCAGGTGCAGGATATTGAACAATGTACCTTCTTGCTGAGCTCTGTAGAACCTATCAAAGTAAGTATAGTTGCTTAGAAGGAAATATTCACCAGTTAGCCTGAACTTGTACTTCGGGTTTTCGTAACGAACCCTAAGCCTTGTAGTATTTTCTTTATCGAACGTTGATCCTGTAGTGATCGGGAAACTGGTTTTGCCAAAGAAGATCATCGAAGGTGTACGGTTAACATTTTCAAAACCCAACTCCAGGTAACCTGCATTTTTGCTCAGCAATCTTTTCAGATTCACTAAAGCAGAATAATCACCTGCATTATAACCGTTGAAGTAAAGCTGACCTATTGCTTCAATATCCCAAATCTTGTTCTTTGTTCGGTTCCGGTATTCAGCAACGCCATACACATTGTATAGGTTATTCGTTTTGTATCGGTATTCACCTCTTAGGTTTTGCAAGGCTACACCCAACTTAAGAAACTGTGCCTGGTTGGTTTTTTGAGGAAAGGAGATAATGCTGAACTCATTATTAAACTCACGCCAGTCATCAACAAATTCAAGGTTACCTGGCTTTGTGAATAACGGAAACTGAAGGTAAACCCTGTAATTGGCTGTATCAACTGCATTATCCTGGAATGTGTAGCGGTACTTAGTGTAGCGGAAGGTGTGCTGCAAACGAATTCTTGGATAAAATAGTTTGTAAACGCTTGAGTCTGTTACCAGTGAATCTTTCTGTCCAAGATCGTATTGCTGACGAATAAAGATCGTATTGTCTTTATAATCGTTTCCGGTGCTGATGGAAGTTTTAAAAGGATCACGAACACTGTTGGCGGCATTTCCAATTCGTGTGGTCAGCTCAAAAGGATCACCGAAGGTTAGTGTCTTAATTGCTGAATCATTTACCACTCCACCATTCTCTGACGTCTTCAACCTGTTATTCAGAAAAACAAAGTAGAGAGAATATCGCCTGTTCGGAGAATTGTAGTAAGTATGAAAGCGAAAGTTGTTATGTGTAGCGTTCTGGTTTTTCAAAGCTCCGGGAGCATTGATGAAACTGTATTCGAATCCAAAGTTCAGGTTAGAGCCTTTGTTTTGGGTATGAGTGATGTGTATCATTTGCTCAGCTTTGCTGCCAAGCATATAACCAAGTTCAGTAAACGGACGAGTGGTTTGGTAGATCTTAGTTTCCTCAAGCTTAAAGCGATAAACATCTAAAGCATGAAAGCCAACATCAAAGCCAGGCTTCATTTGTGGATTGAAGAGGTATGATCTTGCAGCATTACCTAAGTTACCATTGTACACATAGTGATATGGCAGTGGAAATCGCTTGCTGAAATCGTTTATGCTTTGATCGAGGTAGTTGATTCTTGTTGAATCTAAGTATCGAAAGTAGATGGTAATAGAATCTTCCGAAGCATCCCTGTGACGCAAAGCTGTGTCTTTTCCTTGCCGAGCTGGGTTAATGGGATTTCCTCTTCCATCTGTTGAAATAGTAGGCGGATTATTAACTGGTGGTAAGGTTCTTTGTGCAATAGCAGTGTTCAGCCAGCAACACGAAATTATAAGCAGCAAAAAGTAGAGATGTTTCAGGTAAAACCGCATCAGTTTGCTTGAAGATTGCTGCAAAATAACTCTAAAGCTGTGAAGGAAACTAAAAAGTTGCCGCTGAGTTTGTTACAGGCTTTCTATGAGTTTAGTAAAGATGTGTGTAAGCTTTGGCTCTGCTTCTTTTGCAGCAGCAAGCACTTCTTCGTGGGTGATCACATTCTCATCTTCCCTGATTCCAAGATCAGTGATCACACTCATGGCAAATACTTTCATATCACCATGACGGGCTACGATCACTTCCTGAACAGTGCTCATTCCAACAGCATCCGCACCTATGAATTTAATAAGGCGATATTCTGCTTTGGTTTCAAATGTTGGACCTGTTACAGCTACATAAGTTCCTTCTTTTACATCGTAGCCTGCAGCAGCAGAAATCTCTTTTGCTTTTGTGATGAGTTCTTTGGTGTAAGGCTCGGTCATATCAGGAAAACGGGTGCCAAGTGCTTCTTCGTTCTTTCCAACCAGTGGATTTGGCGTAAAGAAGCTGATGTGATCGTTAATGATCATCAGATCACCTACTTTAAAATCCGGATTTACACCACCTGCGGCGTTTGAAAGGAAAAGAGCTTCGGCTCCTAAAGCTTTCATCACCCTAACAGGGTAAGTGATAAGTTGGGAGGCATAACCTTCGTAGTAGTGAAAGCGTCCACTCATAACAAGAACGTTCTTTCCACCTAATTCGGTAAAGATCATCTTGCCACTATGACCTATAACAGTGCTAACAGGGAAATGAGGAATGTTAGAATAGCTGATCTCTTTAACTACTTTCAGTTCTTTGGTAAGGTTTCCCAAACCGCTACCAAGTATCACACCTGCAGCAATCGGTTCGTTATAGATACTCTTTATATAAGCAGTAGTTTCTTCCAGTTTCTTCAGCAAATCGCTCATTTCAATAGAATTTAGCCGACAAATATAGGAATATGGAAATGAAGTGTGTAGGTGGGGTTAGGAAGATCACAGGTTGAGGAGATCTTGCGATTCTGATCTTTCAAAAGCTTCTATTTTCTCATAGCTCAACTTCAGCGATTCTCTATTGTCTGAAAATTTTAGAATAAGATGTTTGTCTCCTCTGATTACAATGAAAGGTTGCAGCCTGTCTACAAAGGCTGCAGTTTTGGGATATTGATTTTCTAACGTATCCATTTATTTATCTTCAATTAGTTCACCCAGGCTTATCTCTAATGCCTTGCTGATCTTTGAAAGTGTAAGGATGGTAGTATTTGTTTTGCCAAGCTCGATCCTGGACAAGCTTGCTTTTTCAAACTCACATCGGAGAGCAAGTTCGCTTAGCGAAAGTCCTTTCTTTAGTCTCGTTTTTCTGATTCGGCTACCAAGTGTAGCTAAGAGTTTTCTTTCAAGCATAGGTAGGTATATTGTCTGCGTTTCAAATATCAATAAGTAAAATGAAAATTTGGTTGTCGTAAACAACAAACATTTTAAGATTATCGGTGTATAACTGATTAACACTGCTAGCTATACGAATCCATATTATCGCTTTCGGCAATATGTTCTTTGAGTAAAGCATTGGTAGGCTTGCCTACAAATCGTTAAACCTGTTAGAATACAACTTATTGTAACACCGCCACTTTATTTTCGTTATATCAAACGCTTATGAAATATTTTATACTCTGCTGTGCAACCATTTTGTGTTTTACCTCTTTAACTGCATCGTCCATTACCGGTACTATTAAAGACAAGAAAGGGAACCTACTGCCCTTTGCGTCAATACTTGTAAAGAAATCTGCTGTCGGAACAACTGCTAATAGTAAAGGTGTTTACAGCTTTCAATTATCTGCGGGGAAATATGTTTTGCTTTGCCAGCATGTAGGATATAAGGCTGTAGAGAAAGAGATAAGCATAACTGATGAAGATGCAATCATCAACTTTGAGTTAGAAGAACAGCAATATGATCTAAAGGATGTGGTGGTAAAATCAGGTAGTGAAGATCCGGCTTATGCCATCATCAGGAATGCCATCAAAAACAGGGTTAAGCACTTGAAAGAAATAAAAAAGTTTCAATGTGAGGTTTATATCAAAGGACAACTAAAACTGAGGGATTTTCCAAAGAAGGTACTAGGGCAGACGGTAGATTTTGAAGATGGGGATACAAGCAAACGTAAAATGCTTTTCCTCTCTGAGACAGTTGCAAGGTACTCTGTGCAAGAACCGGATGAGAGCAAGATAGAAGTGCTCTCAACCAGGGTTAGTGGCAACAGCAACGGATTTGGATTGGCCAGTCCACAGATTGTTTCTTTTTATGAAAACAATATTCAGTTAGGGGAAGGGCTAAATCCAAGAGGGTTTATCTCACCCATTTCTAACAATGCATTGAACTATTATCGCTACAAATTTGAAGGCAGCTTCTACGAGAACGGAAAAGAGATCAATCACATCAAAGTGATTCCAAGGAGAGATTACGAACCTTTATTCAGTGGCTATATTGATATTATTGAAGATGAATGGCGAATTCACAGTGTGCAATTGCAACTGCTGAAAACTTCGCAGATGCAGTTTCTCGATACAATGAGAATTGATCAATTATATGTTCCTGCAAAAGATGTTTGGGTGATAAAACAACAGGTGATATCTCCTGCCGGAAAATTCTTTGGCTTTGATTTTCACGGAAACTTTGTACAGGTGTACGACAAATTCAACCTTGATCCTAAGTTCGAAAAAGGCTTTTTTAATAATACGCTCCTTAAGATCTACGACAGTGCTAATAAAAAGCCGAAGGCATATTGGGATACTACTCGACCAATTGCTTTGTTAGATGAAGAAGCTAAAGACTACGTGAAGAAAGACAGCCTTGAAATTGTAAGAAAAGACCCAAAATACCTTGATTCACTTGACCGAAAATCCAATAAGCTAAACCTCTCAGGCATTATACTTTCAGGTTATAATTACAGCAGGCGAAAAGCAAAGCTGAACATTTCTTTCAATCCGCTTTTAGACATGATCAACTACAATACAGTTGAAGGTGCTGTTGTTAACTTCTCGCCGAATATCTCAAAGTCTTATGAAGGCCGAAAGTCATTGCGAATATCTCCTACTGTGCGGTATGGGTTCAGTAATCAGCACATCAATGCACATATTTCAGGAAGCTACAATTTTGGAAAGAAATATTTGAACAGCATCAGTGCAGCATTTGGCAGCAGGGTGTTTCAGTTCAACAATGCACAGCCGATAACTCCAAGAATGAACACTTATGCAACACTGCTGTGGCGTAATAACTTCATGAAAATATATGAAGCTCGTTTTGCCAGGATTGGTTACAGTGCAGGCTTAGGTGATGGATTCAATATCAGCTTCAGTGCTCAATATCAAGACCGAAAACCTTTAGAAAATACCAGTAATTATTCATGGAGGAAAGCAGATGGTCAAGTGTTCACTCCCAATTATCCAACAGAGATCGTTTCTCAAAACATATCAAACCACCAGGCTTTTGTTACAGGAGTAAATCTTAGTTGGCAGCCTTGGTCTAAATATGTAGAGTTACCTAATAGAAAGGTGAGTCTTGGATCTGATTATCCAAGATTTAATCTGAGTGTGGTACAAGGTATACATGGTTTCGCAGGAAGTGATGTAAACTTTACCAGGTGGCGTTTTTCGATGAACGATGAAATTGATCTGAAGATTGGTGGCAGAATTGATTATCAATTGGCTACAGGTGGTTTTTTCAATGCTGACAAAGTGTACTTGCCGGATTATCAACATTACCAGGGCAATCGGCAATCAATAGCTGCACCTTATCTTAACAGTTTTCAACTAATGACCTACTATGGCTTTAGCAATACTGCTAAGTTGTATGGTGAGGCTCATGTAGAATATCATCTGAACGGATTAATCAGCAATAAAATCCCTTTAATCAAAAAATGGAACTGGTTTTTTGTAACAGGAACAAATTCGCTCTTCATCAATAAAGATAGCTACCACTCAGAAGTCTTCTTCGGTATCGAGAATATACTTAAGGTATTTAGAGTTGACTATATCTATGCTTTTGAAAAGCAACAGAACTTTCAGGGTATTAGGTTCTCGCTACCTTTTTTAGTTACTGGCAGCAATGAAGACTGATGCTGAAACAATACTTTCAAGCCTGTTAAGAATGTGATAGACTGTTTTGTCTTTCACTTTGATTGGAAGATATCCAGATGAAAGTTTATCTGTCCAAATGATATAGGTGAGAAGTCGCAAAGCTTCATCAATAGTTAGAGCAGAGTACCAATTTTCATTACTGCCATTATCAATAGCTTCCAGGTGAATATTCTTGTAATTATTATCTGCTAGTTGGTATTCACAGAAGAGGTCAACAAAGTCATTTAATGTTGATCTTTGGATATCGCAATCAGGATCTAATTCTTCTTTAAAGCCTACAAGACGATGTATGCCAGTTAGTTTATATCGCAGGATGGTTATATACATTGGGGATTCGTTTGCAAAATAGCTTGTTGAACCCCTTTTAGTACATGCGAGGGCTTTCATAAAGCACTTTTAATCACATTTTTATGAAATCTACGTTTGGCTTAATAAACTCTTAAGGGATTATCTCACTATTTTCGTCTTGAAATTTTGCTCACCCTGCAAGTGAGTCCAGATTGTTTAATGGAATATCGGCTTACTGTTCTCTCTTCGGAGGAAATAGTGAGGCTGATGTCTGAAATTTAAATTACATGCCAGTACTACACAACCGCATTTCTAATGAGGAGTTAAAGCAACGACTCATAGAAGAGAAAGAGTCAAGAATTACCATCAGCTTTTACCAGTATTTCCCGATTCAGAATCCACACGAATTTCGTGATTATCTGTACAAGCATTTGAATGAACTTAATGTTTTCGGAAGGATATATGTAGCTAAAGAAGGTATCAATGCACAGATAAGTGTGCCAAGTAAAAACCTGGAATCATTCAGAACTTTTCTGTACAGCATCGAGCCACTGAATGGAATACGATTGAATATTGCAGTAGATGACGACGGTAAGAGTTTTTGGGTACTCAAGGTAAAAGTGAGGGAAAAGATTGTAGCTGATGGAATTGAAGATCCCAACTTCAGCATGGAACGGAAAGGTAAATACGTGAATGCTGAGCAGATGAATGCTTTGTTAAATGATCCAAACACGATCGTAGTAGATATGAGAAACCACTACGAATATGAGGTAGGTCATTTTGTAAAGGCGATAGAAATACCGAGCGACACTTTCAGAGATCAGTTACCAATGGCTGTTGATATGCTGAAGGGAAAAGAAGAGAAGAACATCATTATGTACTGCACTGGTGGTATTCGTTGTGAGAAAGCCAGTGCTTACATGCTGCATAAAGGGTTCAATAACGTCTTTCATTTGGAAGGAGGCATTATCAATTATGCACAACAGATCAAAGAACAACAGTTAGAAAGTAAATTCATAGGTAAGAATTTTGTGTTTGATGATAGGTTAGGAGAGAGGATCACAGAAGATGTGATCGCCAAATGCCATCAATGTAACAAACCTTGCGATACCCATACAAATTGCAAGAACGATGGTTGTCACCTGTTATTTATCCAATGTGAGGAATGTGCAGCGTTATATGAAAGCTGTTGCAGTACAGAATGCCATGAAACCATCAATATGCCTTTGGAACGCCAGAAACAGTTGAGAAAAGGCATAGATAATGGGCAAAACATCTTCAATAAAAGCAAGGTTCGGCTCAGACCAAGTCCAAGGCTTGGAGATTTTAACTGCTGATTTTTTTTTGACCCAAGATAAGAAGGAAGAGTAAAAACAGCAGCTCACACAAGGCAAGAAAAAGCATTGAAGAGATGTCTACTTCAACAATTATCTTTACGGCTTCCGGTATAAAACATCCTACTAATGAAGAAGCTTCTACTTGCCCTTTTCGTTTTACTTGCACAGTTTACTATTGCCCAGGTTCCTTCTCCAAAGCAGTTCCTCGGTTATGAGTTAGGAGAAAAGTACACCCCACACTATAAGATCGTGAACTACTTTAAAGCCGTAGCTGCTGCTGCACCCAATATGATTAAGGTGGAGAAGTATGGCGAAACCTATGAGGGGAGAGAGTTGCTTCTGGCTTACATCAGTACACCTGAGAATATACAAAACCTCGAGAGCATCCGTAAAGCCAATATGGCTGCTACCGGTTTGGAGAATGGTACGGCAAATAACGACAAAGCCATTGTGTGGCTTAGCTACAATGTGCATGGCAACGAACCATCATCTTCAGAAGCTGCTATGAAAACCTTGTTTGCTTTGGTTGATCCGAATAATGCTGAAACCAAACAGTGGCTAAAGAACACTGTGGTGATCATTGATCCCTGCATCAACCCTGACGGCAGAGATCGTTATGTGAACTGGTTCACTTCAGTAACAGGTAAGAACAAGAATGCTGATCCGCAATCGAGAGAACACGTAGAACCTTGGCCTGGCGGAAGAAGCAATCACTACAACTTTGACCTTAACCGTGACTGGGCCTGGCAAACACAAATAGAAACACAACAACGCATCGTAAAATACAACCAATGGATGCCACATGTACATGTTGATTTTCACGAGCAGGGTTATAACAATCCTTACTACTTTGCTCCTGCAGCCGAACCTTTTCATGAGGTGATCACACCATGGCAACGTGAGTTTCAAACAACCATCGGAAAGAACAATGCTGCCTATTTTGATAAGAATGCCTGGCTGTATTTCACAAGGGAGAGCTTCGATCTTTTTTATCCTTCTTATGGCGATACCTATCCAACTTACAACGGAGCCATCGGTATGACCTATGAGCAAGGTGGACACAGTGCAGGAGGCTTGTCAGTAGTTACCAACTCCGGCGATACCTTAACCTTAACTGACAGAGTCCTGCATCACTACACCACAGGACTATCTACGGTAGAGATTACTTCTAAGAATGCTGCAAAAGTTGTGAGTGAGTTTAAGAAGTTCTTTGATGAGAGTAAAGCCGGCAAGTTCAGTACTTATAAGTCCTACATCGTTACTTCAGACAATGCCGCAAAGCTGCAAACACTTATCCAGTTGCTTAAGAGAAATGATATTCAGTATGAGTTCACCAGCCAAAAGATCAACGGAACAGGCTACAACTACTTCAACGGTAAAACTGAGCCGATCAAAACATTGGGTGAATCTGTTTTCATCAATGCCAATCAACCTAAATCAGCTTTGATAAAAGTGTTGATGGAACCGGTGAACAAATTAAGTGATTCTGTTACTTACGATATTACTGCCTGGAGTTTACCTTACGCTTATGGCTTACAGGCTTATGCGATCACACAGAAATTAGATGTTAGAAGTGAGGTTGCAATAGATGGACCGGCACCTTCAAGGAACAGTTCTTACGGCTACCTGATTCCATATAATTCTGTTGAAGGTGCAAAAGCATTAGCATCGTTGCTGAAGACAGGAATCAAAGTGAGGGTTACAGAAAAGCCATTAAGCTATAAGGGTATGAGTTATCCTGCAGGAAGTTTATTGGTGTTGAGAACATCCAACCAAACTGTTTGGAATGTTTCAGACGTTGGAAAGCTGATGCCTTTTTCTGCTGTTTCACTTGAAACAGGCTTCATGGAAAAAGGTCCTGATCTCGGCTCTGCAAATGTTCGTATGATCAAAGCACCTAAAGTAGCAATGCTCACTGGTCAGGAGGTGTCTTCACTTAATGCCGGAGAGGTTTGGCATTACATGGATCAGACATTGGATTATCCTGTGTCGTTGATCCATGCTGCTGATGTTAATCGCACCAACTTCTCAGATTATGATGTGCTCATCATGCCAAGTGGTAATTACAAAGCCCTGAATGATAAAGCTACCAGCGAAAAGCTGAAAGATTACGTTCGTGGTGGTGGAAAGATCATTGCTATGGGTAATGCCGTTTATCAAATGAGCGAAGGTGAGTGGATGATAAAGGCCAAAGAAGAAAAGAAAGACGATAAAGACAAAGATGAATACGCCAACCTTAGACGTTATGCAGATCGTGAAAGAGATGATGCCGTAAATAATATTCCCGGAGCGATCTATAAAGTGCAGTTGGATGAAACACATCCGCTGGCATTTGGTTTTCCTAACTATTACTACACGCTGAAACTGGACACCGATGTTTACGACTTCCTCAAAGAAGGCTGGAACGTTGGCGTAATTAAAAAAGACGACTACGTTACCGGTTTTGCAGGTGTAAAAACCAAAGCTAAGCTGAAGGACGGATTGGTATTTGGCGTACAATCAATCGGCAGAGGTTCAGTAGTTTACCTGACTGATGATCCATTATTCCGTATGTTCTGGGAGAATGGGAAGTTGCTTTTCGCCAATGCCATCTTTATGGTTGAGTAGAAAATGGTATTTTCACCTTTCACAACTTAGTTTATGAAGAAGATTTTCCTGCTAGTTGCTTTCAGCTTTATTGCTTTGATGTCGTACAGCCAGAAGTTTAGTTTCTCAAAAGGTAACGTTGTTTCCGGCAAGATCAGTACTGCAAGAGCCTACGAAGATTTTATCATAGGCAGAATACAGGTGGTAGATGAGGCAGGAACAGAATATAGTTTTGTAAGGGCAGACTTTTCCCAGAAGCAACTTACAGGCAAAACCATCTCCATGGATCTTACTCAACCAACTTTTCCTGAAGAACAAAGAGGTGATATCGCCAGAGCATCCGAAAAAGGGACTACTTACACTTTCACCAATATTGTTGTTAAGGATAAGAACGGGAAAGAATACAAGATTGCTTCCGTGGCTTATGAGTTTGCAGGATTTAGAGGGAATTAAGAGAACCTCACCTCAGTTAATTCGACCTCACCCAACCCTCTCCAAAGGAGAGGGAGCAGTAATGCTTATTCTCCGGACAAGTTCTCCAAAAGGAGAGGAGCAAAAACGTTCATAGTCAGTTATCTGATCAAAACCAACGTTCCCTTTTTAAATACAGGTGTCCCTTTGTAGTCAATGGCATGTGCAGCGTAAACATACGTTCCGCTTGGCTGAGGTTTTCCACCAAAGGTCCCATCCCATCCTTTACCAATTTCATTGGTACTGTACACCATCTGTCCCCAGCGATTGTATATTCTGTAATACAGTAATTGCTCCATACCAACCAGAACTGGTTTGGCTATCTCATTCTTGCCATCACCATTAGGGGTGAAAGCTGTTGGAATGAAGATATCAGCACCAGTTTTAAACACGATCACTTTAATATCATCATCTGCAAAGCAACCTGCCTGGTCTGTTACTCTTACACGGTAGATGATTGAGTCAACCGTAAAAGGTAAAACAGCAATCGGGTTGCTGATATTTGTTGCACTTAAACCCAATGATGGGCTCCATTGGTAAGTAGCACCACCTGTTGCATTTAACTGCAATGGCTGGAGTGCTGTAACAACTGTATCATTTCCTGCAAATACATTTACCTGCGGTCGAACGGTTACAAAGGCTGTATCTGATTTCGGCTTCGGACAAATTCCCTGGCTGAAGGCAGTGAAAATATAAGCGGTGGTTTTCTGAGGTCCTGCAATTGGATTTAAAGAAGTAGGATTCAAAAGCGTATTCGTCGGACTCCAGGCATAGCCGGTTCCATTATAACTGGCATGAAGCTGAACCTTATCACCATAGCAAATGGTGGCATCACTTCCTGCATTGGCAAGAGGGTAAGGAGCCACTTTAATGGTAATAGTATCGTAAGCAGGACAAAGTCCAAGGTTGGCTTTTACATAATAGGTGGTAGTGGTGTCAGGAGAAACCAACGGAGCTTTCACAGTAGTGCTACTTAAACCTGCAGACGGACTCCATTGATAACTCAAAGCATGGCTCACCGTTTTCATG
>JANPIB010000030.1:0-4996 GCA_031424775.1 Chitinophagales bacterium
AGGCTCTGGATCCAACTCATAGATGGAGTTGTAGCAGCAGCTACAACATCTGCACTAGGCATTGGAGTATTTTGACCACATGCTAATGCCGAGATCAATAAGATGATCATTCCGATCTTCACCAGCATCAGAATGTTCTGGGCTCTTGAACTCATCTTAAGTCCCATCAGGTTGATGCCGTAGAAAATAATAATGGCTATGCAGCTAAGCATAGCTTTGTGAATGTCAGACGAAATGAATTCAGGGTAAAGTTTACCAATATAACCACTACCAATTAATGCTACTGCACTTAGACTTGCGGCATTGCTAATTAGGATGATGCAGTTCACACCAAAAGCAACACTTGGATGATAAGCGTAGGAGAAAACTTTATAATAGCCACCTGTTACAGGATATCGGCTACCGATTTCAGCATAGGTTAAAGCACCACAAAGAGCTACAATTCCACCTAATATCCAGGCTGTGAAGTAAACTGAAGGTTCGATGGCATCTTTTGCACTTGTAGCTGCTGTTCTGAAGATTCCCATGCCGATTACCAACCCAACAACGATCATGGTGAAGCTGAAAAGATTGATCTTTTGTTTTCCCTGCATGTTTAAATGTACTGAGAAATAGAAAATTCCCCGCCTATCGTGTTTATGTTGAAAAGAAAATTTTTGGAGGAAAGCTGAACATTTACATTTGCAGCAGATTTGGTTTCTGAAGATTGGTTGTTCAGTAAAGTTCTGAACGTTGAAGTGAGTGACACAACAGACGATGAGTAAAGTTGTGTAGCTGACTTCTAAACAAGCCTAAAGATTAAAAGGGAAATCCGGTGAAAATCCGGTGCTATCCCCGTAGCTGTAAGCTTAGTGAATGGTGAGTGATGAATGGTGAGTTGAACCATTAATCTTTCATATTCACTTCCGCTGAGTAATACCACTTTTCCGACTGACGGAATGGGAAGGTTCAGCAAATAAGCAAGCCAGAAGACCTGCCAGATTAAAACATTTATCACTGAGCTTTCGGGTGAAAAGCCGGAGATGACATCTCTCGACTCCTCTATTTGAGGAAACCGTCAGGTTCATTTCTCCATTTCATTTAGAAGGTTCATAAACAAACTTTTTGCTTATGAACAAAAGAATTCTCTCACTTGCAATGCTGGCAGCAAGTTTACCGGCTATTGCTCAACAGGACACAACAAAAAATCTTGATCCTGTTACAGTTACTGCAAACAAGATCGAACAGAAACAAAGCACTACCGGAAAGGTAGTAACTGTGATTTCCAAAGAACAACTGGAAAAAAGTTCTGGTAAAACGGTTGCACAGGTTTTAAATGAGCAAGCCGGACTTGTGATTGCAGGTGCTTACAACAACTTTGGTAGTGTACAAACAGTGTACATGAGAGGTGCTTCTTCTGGTAGAGTTTTGATTTTGGTTGATGGAGTTCCTGTGAATGACCCGTCGTTCATCAACAACGAGTATGATCTGAATTTCTTTTCTATTAATGAAGTAGAAAGGATCGAGGTTTGTCGTGGTGCTCAATCAACGTTGTATGGAAGTGATGCAATTGCAGGAGTGATCAATGTTATTACTATTGATAAGGATGTGAAAAAACCTTTCAACGTAAAAGCTACTGCGGCTTATGGGAGTTTCAATACGTTCAAAGGCAATCTTCAACTGTATGGTAAGAAAAATAAGTTCACTTACAATGTTCGTTATGCAAGGTTGAGCACAAAGGGATTTTCGTCAGCTTACGACAGCATTGGAACGAAAGGTTATGATAACGATGCTTACAGAGGAAATGTTGTGAGTGCGAGTGCACAGTATCAACTAACGAAACAAACTTCGATAAGAGCTTTCAGCCAGTTTAGTGCTTACAAGTCTGATATTGATGCGTCGATCTTTACTGACGAGAAAGATTATTACATTGATAATAGCGCACATACAGCAGGTGTAAGTTTCAATTACAAGTCTGATAAAGTAACGCTTGTCGCAAACTATCAGTATGCTGATTTAAAAAGAACTTACCTGAATGATAGTGGCTACGTTGCAGGTTTTAGTAAGTATGAACGAAATGCCTACAAGGGCAGAACACAGTTTTTTGAATTGTTTGCTTCAATGAATCTCGGTAGCGGATTTACTTTACTACAAGGTGGCGATTACAGGTATGGAATGATGAACAATGATTATTTGTCTATCAGTTCTTTTGGTCCGTATAGTTCTAAGTTCAGAGATACGTCTGTTAGTCAGGCATCTATTTATGCTTCTCTGATGTATGGAAGCAAAGACAAAAAGTTCAATGCAGAGTTGGGAGGAAGATTGAATGTTCATAGCAGGTATGGAAGTAATCATACTTACACCTTTAATCCTACTTATAAGATCACGGAACATTACAGGGTGTTTGGAAGTATTGCAACAGGATTTAAAGCTCCATCTATCTATCAAGTGTATGATCAGAGTGTTGGAAACAGGAACCTTAAACCGGAGCAATCTACGAACTATGAGTTCGGGTTTAGTGAGCAGCATGAAAAGGTGAGAAGCAGATTGGTTTATTTCTATCGTGAAATAAAAGATGGTGTGGATTTCAACTACATCACTTTTAAGTATTTCAATTTTGTGAAACAGATCGTAAGAGGATTGGAATATGAAATAACCTACCAACCTACGAAGCAGTGGAGTATCTCTGGAAACTATACTTACATTTCATCTCAAGAGAATACGCAAAGCCGCTTTAACTTCAAGGATACTACTTATTCGTATTTGCTGAGAAGACCAAAACACAACCTCAACCTTAACATTGGTTACCAGGTTACTGATAAGCTATTCACAAGTGTCACTGGGAAGTATGTGAGCAGCAGGCAGGATGTTGGTGGTTACAAAAAAGCAGATGTTTACCTTAAAAGCTACTACCTAGTGAGTGCTTATGCAGAATACAAGCTGAAGCACTTCAAGTTTTTTGCAGATGCTCAGAATTTAACCGATAAAAAGTTCTTCGACATTCGAGGTTATAATGCAATGCCTTTTATGGTTACTGGTGGAGTAACGTTTACATGGTAAATGCGTTTCTCGCAGAATTCGCTGAAGACGCAGAATATTCGATGGCACCGTAAGGTGCCATTTCTATTTTAGTAGTTCTTGTAATCCGGCTTTGATGAATGGACGTGATGTTAGTGGTGTGATGATCTTTAGATCTTCTGACAAACTGCTCTCATTGTCTAAAAATCTGAAGATGGTTTCGGGAGAGTTGGAGGAAAATATTTTTGAGAATATTTCAGCACCTTTTTGTGGGTGGTTGGTCAAAACGTTCAAGAAAACCGAATCGTAGTAATTAAATCTTCTTGAAAGGTCTGTTCTTAATTCGTTGCCTTTCGCCAATAATTTTGCTATTTGTCTTGATTGTTTTTGAATGAATTTAAAAGCATAGCCTGAGCTTGCCTTTACTTGTCCACCTGCCGTTCCGATGTTAAAGATCCTGCCATCCAGCTGTTGAAATTTGTTATTCGTCATGGGGATCACTCCAAACTCTTCATGTACGATTTTATAGGAGGTAATGTTTAGTTGCTGTTCGATGTACTGCTTAAGTGCAGAATCATATTCATCCTGTTGCAGCAGTGTTGGCGTGAACAATGTGTACTCAACCAAAGCCTCTGTTGCTGAAGTTGGCATTACATAAAAGAAAGTAGCACCATGTTGCTGGCTTGTTCTAAAATCCATCAAAGTTGCTATTGATGAATCAAAGGTTGACTGCTCTGTTTCAATTACTAAACCTTTGAAATGCTGTAGCAGAAGGTATCTTTCTTTTTGAGGTTGTATCGGTTCGAATAAAATACTGTTGAAGAGATAATCAGCGTAGATTTTCTCTCCATTGATCTGAACGAACGCTTTTTTCTGGTGATTGCCGATGCTTGTTACTTCTGCAAATTCAACATCGATGTTCTCGTGGTTTCTAATCTGATCAAAGCAGAATTGATAAAAGTCGCTGCCACGAATCATTTTGTATTGATAAGGGGCAATGTGTAGCTCACGATTTAAACTCGTTGAATAGAAGTTGAGGTTTGACCAACGATGATGAACAATAGATTCAAATATTCCAGATTCTTTTTCCCAGAAGCACCAGGTTCTGTCGTTTGCCGTTTTCGGAGCTTTTTCTATGAGTAAAATAGATTTATTCTTTATCTCAGGATATTGCAACATGTACATGAGCAGACTCAAGCCTGAACATCCGGCACCGGTGATGATATAATCGTAGTGAGATTTCAAAATTGAAATGTGTAAGCCGAAGATAGTTACTGAAGTCGAAGTGTGCGACGCAACGAAAGATGAGAAATGTTACTGTGCTGACTCCACAATATTTCTTTTCAATTTTTCATCACGCCTGATCTTGTCCCAGTATTTTTTAGCCACGACCAACATTCCAAAACTTTCACCTTCTTCTTTATCCAGGTGTTTGTGGTGCATTTTATGAGCCCAACGAATAGCTCTTACATAACGATTGTTACTCCTTGTAAACCATTTGAATCTTTGGTGGATGATCACTTCATGCACCATGAAGTAAGCGAAGCCGTAGAGCATGATTCCGAAGCCAATACTCATTGACCAATAGTTCTCGTAAATCTTACCTAATAAAATGCTGAGGAAACTTGGAACAGCGAAAATGAGAAAGAATGCATCGTTCTTCTCGAAAAAACCAGGACCTTTTTTGTGATGATCTTCGTGCAAATACCACAAAAATCCATGCATCACATATTTATGTGTAAGCCATGTAACACCTTCCATAGCAACAAAAACAGCCAACGTAGCTAATACATACCACCAGATCATATTCCAAAATTATCAGATTAAATTCAATTGGCTTCTCAAGCCGGCATTTGCCACGATAAGCAGTTTATTATGATTGGCGATACGTACACGGTTTTGCAAGATCACTTTTGGTTGCAATTTCTTGATCTTCTTGAACAAAGCAAGGTAATAACGATAAGCTACATACACTCCAAGTCTTGCTTTAAGAGGTAGC
>JANPIB010000031.1:0-4533 GCA_031424775.1 Chitinophagales bacterium
AACGACCATTATCAGCCTGGAAAACATTCGCATAATGCCCGGTTGCAATAAAATCACACTCCAGTGCATTTGCTCTTTTCAGCAAAGCCCTCCACTTGATATGCGTATTGCACATCACACAAGGGTTTGGCGTTCTGCCGGCTAAATACTCTTCCACAAAATTCTCCACCACAAAACCGCCGAACTCCTCACGGATATCCAGTATAAAATGCGGAAACCCATGATGTACAGCTGCTGCACGAGCATCATTGAAAGAGTCAAGATTGCAGCAGCCAGTCTCTTTTGAGCTGCTACCGCTGGTAGCATAATCCCAGGTTTTCATGGTGATGCCTACCACTTCATATCCCTCATGATGCAGCATAAGAGCCGTAACGGTACTATCAATACCGCCACTCATTGCTACCAGAACTTTCCCTTTACGGCTCATTGTGAACAGGTTAAAAATAGCTGGCAAAGATAACTGATCGCTACAAGCTTTAAGCTGTAAGTGGCAAGCCAGGCTTTCGGTTTAAGAAATTTTTTGGAGTGAGGTGGTGGTTTTTAGTTGACCGTCCCTTGCGTCGCACCCTTCTGCTGAAGGAGCTTTGAGCAGCATCTAAACGGAGTTTAAACCAGCTTTGTCATCTGAGTGTCTTCATTTGCCGAAAAGTGTGATTATTAAGATCAAGCCACTCAAGAAAGTGGAATTTACGCAATCTTTTGATAGCACTATGTAATAGCTACGGCTATCTTGTTATCTAATTTTGGATACTAAAGAAATCATCATGGATACTAAAGAACTGGAAAATCTACCAACCAAAGATGGCGAATTAAAAAAAGAAGAATCACACATTATTATTGAGCTGATCGAATATGAACATGACGCTGTTGTAAGAAAATCAATTTTGAAAAAAGCTACCGGCTCTATAAATACCCTGGCCTTTGACACTGGTCAGGGGCTTAATAAATCAACCTCACCCTACGATACTTATGTACAAATAATTGATGGAAGTGCTATTATTGATATAGGGCATAAATCACACACTTTGCAGAGAGGAGCAGGAATTGTGATTCCAGCACACCAGTCGAGTTGCATAAGACCTAATGGAAGGTTTAAGCTGATCGTTACTGTGATAAAAAGTGGTTATGAGTAACATCTGAAAATCAGATAGAATTTTTAAGCAGTCACAACGGTGATAATTTATAATTAAACATCTTTATGAAAACTACAACAAGCAACTCCAATCCCATAATTATAATAGATGATGATTTGGACGATATTGAAATTTTTAAGGAAGGGTTTAAGGAATTGGGGATCGAAAATGAGATTATGGTTTTTACTGAAGGGGACAAGTTTTACGAGTATATTTCTACAACAAAGAATAAGTCATTTTTTATTTTCTGTGACATTAATATGAGTAAGATGAATGGGTTTGAACTAAAAAAGAAAATTTTTGATGATGAAAAAATAAGATTGAAATGTATTCCCTTCCTGATGTTGTCTACAAGTAGTTCTTCTACACACGTACTTGAAGCATACAGCCTTAATGTACAAGGTTATTTTATTAAGCCAAACACTATTAGTGCAGTAAAAGAATTATTTGAGACAGTTGTAGATTACTGGTCAATATCCCAACGACCTGTTTCAGAACAGTAATTACTCAAGAGTTAGAGCCTTCAATGACTTAAATGAACCTAGCAACTTTAAGTAGAAAGTAAAGGTAGTAAACCACTTTATGTTGCCACGGATTACACAAATTCTTACAGATTAATCCGTGTACATCTGTGTAATCCGTGGCTGATAACACCTCCAAATTTATTCATTCATCAATCGTTGAATAATACTCACAGGAACCACCACCTTCTCTAGTCGGTGCTGTAATTCCCAGTTTAGCCAATGCAATGAATCTTCCAGCATAAAGCTTTTGAGTACTATGGCGTAATCTTCTTTAGAATCGGGGATAAATGAAGTTCCTGCAGCTTCAGTTTGGTAAGCTTCTAAAAAGAAACTGCTCATGTAAAAAGCCCAGAGATCAGCGAAATGCATCAACGATTCCTGTTCATCATTTAGTAACTGTGCTGAGTTAAGAAAACCCTCATACGCAACAGCATAGAAAGAGTAAATAAGACCCGCCACATCCCGAAGTGGTGAACGTTTCAAACGCCATTCACTGAAAGGTTTATCTGGTTTGCCACCAAAGTTGTGTATCAAAAGATCTTTACCGGTGAGCAATAGATTTCGTAAAGCCATGTTTCCATGGATACGTGTCTTCACCACATCAAACTTTTTGCTGTAGATATTTTTTAGAGTAGTAAGCAGGTATTCACGACTATCAGCAATTGACTGAAGACCTGGTTGTATGGATTCGGGTAACGATGACTTTCTGCTGGTGATTAGTTCCACTGTTTCTCTAACCAAAGAAGTCATTGAAGAAAACAGCGAACGTTGATAGTGCAACGAAAATTCTTCAGGTGCAAAACCAGCTTGCAGGTTCTTCTCTAATGCTTTATGCACTTTTGCCAGTTTTGTTCCGGCTTGTTTGGCTACATCTGCAGCATTGGTGCTGATGAACTCTTTTCTTTCTTCATCAAGACTTTCAAAAGCAACAGGCTCAACAAAGCTGCCTTCTTTTTTGTAGGAAGAGATCACAGATCTGTCTCTTGCGAGAATTCTTTCTATATAATTCGCTACACGGTCCAGCATATAGTGATACCCATCTCCATGGTTCTCCTCCAGCTTTTCAAGAATCGCCAGGTTGTATTTATCGCTGCCGAGATACCATTCTATACTTCCGTGGTATTTGGTGTTGAGTTTCTCGGGTTGATCAGATAAGTACTTCGTTAGTTCAACATCAGGATGCAGACCGCTGTCGATCTTACGGAAGATCTTCAGGTAATACTTGTCTTCAAAAGTGATGGCAGTATAAATTTTATTCGTGCCTTGAACCCTTGCCAGCAGATCAGGGCTCTGTACTTCTTCAGTTGAAGAGAACACCACTTCACCACTACTCATGAACCGTTTGTTCTGGCTCATGAAACTTAGTAATGTTTTCTGAAAGACTGGGGCATAGGCAGCATCAATTAAAAATCCCTGCTCTTCACCCACTTTTAATTTTGCAATGAGTGAGTAAGGATGTTCATCTACCACAACTCGTCCTTCTTCATCCCTGATAAATATCAAAGGCAATTGATACAATTCAGGTAATCCACTTTCGAAACTGGTTTCTATCAACAGTATAGATGCATCCCTGTTTGAAACAGGAATAGCAGTATGTTTTAGAACTGAAATACTATACAGTTTTTTGTTGCTAGTGCTAAACCAATCCATTCGGTCAATGTATTCAGGAAGGAGTTCACCTTGTAGTAAATCCATCTTTGTCTTAAACAACTCTTCCCAACTCTGCACTTCAAGTGAAGGATGCTCAACATCAGTTTGCATAGCTGTTCCAGGCTTATCCAGAACAAACCATTGATAAGAATGTGGAGCAAGTGTAAAGAAATACGGGTTGTTTTCCTTTACCGCAGGAAATTTATTCTTGCTGAAAACTTCTACGGGTGTGTAGTTTTTGAACTCCTTTAAGTCGATTTCTGCTGGTTGTGCATACTTGGAGAGATTCACTACGATCAGTAGCGTTTCATCTTCATACGTTCTTGTAAAAGCCAGAATTTTTGGATTATCAACATGAATGAACTGCATATCACCACGGCTGAAAGCTTTGTATTTCTTTCGCATGTGGATGATGCGTTTCATAAACCAGAACAGCGAAGAAGTATTGGCTCTTTGCGTTTCTACATTCACTGATTCGTAGTGATACTGTGGATCAAGTATTACCGGCAAATACAATTTCTGCGGATTCGTAGATGAAAATCCTGCATTACGATCTGGTGACCATTGCATCGGAGTTCTTACACCATCCCGATCTCCCAGGTAAAAGTTATCACCCATACCAATCTCATCACCATAATAAATTACCGGAGTTCCCGGTAAGGAGAAAAGCAAAGAGTTCATTAACTCAATTCGCTTTCTGTCGTTCTCCATTAACGGTGCAAGCCTGTGACGAATACCGAGGTTGATCTTTGCTTTCGGATCTTTTGCATACACCTTATACATGTAATCACGTTCTTCATCCGTCACCATTTCAAGTGTAAGCTCGTCATGGTTACGAAGAAAAATTGCCCACTGACAGTTATCAGGAATAGCCGGAGTCTGATCAAAAATATCTGTGATAGGGTAGCGGTCTTCTCTTTGTAAAGCCATGAACATTCTCGGCATCACCGGAAAGTGATAGTTCATGTGGCACTCATCACCATCACCGAAATAACTGGCTGAATCTTCCGGCCACATATTTGCTTCTGCCAAAAAGCAAATGCCCGGATATTTTTCATCAATATGGCGCCTTAGTCTTTTCAGGTACTCATGTGTTTCAGGAAGGTTCTCACCGTTTGTACCTTCTCTTTCAAATAAATAAGGAACGGCATCTAACCTGAAACCATCAACACCCATTGCACACCAATAGTCAAGCACTTTGATGATCTCTTCCTGAACTTCCTGGC
>JANPIB010000032.1:0-11185 GCA_031424775.1 Chitinophagales bacterium
AGAATTGCAAATTTGTGGTTGAAGTAAAAACATGGGAATCGAAGACTTTGTCGTCCAAGACCGTTTAATACAACTCCAGGGTGAATGTGACCGGTAAAGAAATAAGAAGCTGACGATGCACAATCACTTTGCTCAACATCATGGGCAAAGCAAAAGCTGTTGATAAAGAGTTGGTTTGGATGGATCTCAATATCAGCAAGGCGATACCAATCAGCTTTCAGAATATCGTGGTTTCCTTTGATCAGGAGGATTTTCAGGTTTGGGAGATCATTTCGCCACTTAAGAAATAACTCCAACTCCTTGTTCGCAGTACTGTGAAACATATCGCCAACTACCACCAACTGCTCAGCTTTGTAAAACTGAATTTGAGTTACAAGTCGTTGCAGATCTTCTTTAAATATGTTCTGCGGAACAGCGATACCACTTTTGCGAAAGTGTCCTGTTTTACCAAAGTGGAGATCTGAAACAATGAGTGCTTTCTCCTCTTCCCAGAAAATGCAACGTTCTGCCGAAAGCCAGAAATGGTTGTTTTGAATGATATGCTGAATTGGGGCTTGCACTAAGGCGGCAAATATAGAATGCAAGCAGTGGAAATGAAGTTAAAAGGAGATGAATCTGCTCATCATTTTTTTTTTCTCTTCCAATCTTTATCATATAGCACCTTTAATTTATTCTTGAACTCAGAATAGAATAGTTCCTGTGTTTCTGAAGGATTAGTAAGGTCAAAAACAAAAGATGTTATCTCATCTTTATCATCAAACTTGGCATTCTTATCAGTATCCCTTTTTATTGCCATTATCACTTTGCCAGAAGATTTGATAAGTTTCCAATTTTGGACATTTCCACCTTTAGGTGAGATCAGTCTGAGATTTTGACCATCTTTATCTGAGATGAATAAATATGCAGGATCGGTATGGTCTAAAATCTTATCTGCGTTAATATCATCTGTTGTAATCGAATAAAATATTTTATTAGCTTCACTAGAAACCTTCGGTTCTTCACTTGAAGTATAACCCTGGCTATAACTATTGATCAACATCTTCTGATCACTCAGCAGGTGATATTCCCCAGTCTTGCTGTTTAAGAAAACGATATTCCAATAGTTACCATCAGGCATAGATTTATAGGAAAAACTGCTTCGATCTTCTGCAGATTCACCCATGCGAAGTGGAAACATAATTATACCTGATGTATCAACTTCCGAGAATTCAGCAACTTGAATGTTTAAGTTATTCTTTGGATCATTTACTATAGCTGAAGAGTCCTGTGTAATAGTATTCCCAGAAGTTTGGTTTTTAGTATTGCATGCTAAAAGAACAATAACAAGACAAGCAGTAAGTAGTCGGAACATGAGATCAGATTATGGTTCTAAGTTATTGCAAAAAAACCTGTTGAATCTCTCCAATAGGTTTCAATATCTAGTTTCCAGTAACCAGCATCAAGTTTAATCTCCCCAGATCACTTCTTTTCCTTCAAGCCACAACTTCACAGCATCAGTTGTAACAGATTTTGGTCTTTCCAACGGGAAACCAAGAGCTCTATCCCAACACAAACTTGCCAATACACCTAAAGCACGGCTTACGGCAAACAAAACGGTGTAAAATTCATATTCCACCATTCCGTAGTGTACTAATAAAGCACCACTGTGTGCATCAACATTTGGCCAAGGGTTTTTTATCTTACCCAGGCTCTGCAAAATCGGAGGAACTGTTTCATAAACGTTCCAAACGGTTTGCACCAGTTGGTCATCTTTCAACCACTTCTTACCGAATTCCATTTGTGCAGTAAATCTTGGATCGGTCTTTCTCAACACGGCATGTCCGTAACCCGGAACAACTTTGCCCGCTGATAAAGTCTCTTTTACATACTCAGCGATCTGATCGTTCGTAGGACATTTTGTTCCTAACTTCTCCTGCATCTCAAATATCCACTTGATCACTTCCTGGTTCGCCAATCCATGTAACGGACCAGCCAAGCCATTCATTCCTGCAGCGTAACTTAAATAAGGATCACTTAATGCAGAACCAACCAGGTGAGTGGTGTGGGCAGAAACGTTTCCACCTTCATGGTCGGCATGGATGGTCATGTACAAACGCATCAGCTCTTTAAAACCTTCGTCATCATAACCCATCATGTGAGCTAGGTTTCCGCTCCAATCCAATAAGCCATTTGGCTGAATATGATCGCTGTTTTTATATTTTCTGCGATAAACGTAAGCTGCAATTCTTGGAAGCCTTGAGATCAGGTCCATCGAATCATCAAAAGTCGCTTCCCAGTAATCTTTCTTAGATAAACCTTCTTTGTATTTCCTTGCAAAGTTGCTTTCTGTTTGCAAAGCCATCACACCGGTAACAAACATCGTCATTGGGTGAGTGCTCAGCGGTAAAGCATCAATCGTAGCAAACACATGGCTTGGAACATGACTTCTACGTTGCCAAACACTGGTAAGGTGGTTCACGTCTTCCTGGCTTGGTAATTCACCAACCAACATCAGGTAAAACAAACCTTCAGGCAATGGTTCGTTACCACCTTCAGCTTTTGGAAGTTTCTCCTGTAACTCAGGGATCGAATATCCACGAAAGCGAATACCATCCTGAGCGTCTAACAACGAAGTTTCAGTAACCAAACCGGTAATGCCTCTCATTCCCTGGTAAACCTGAGCCAGCGTAACCTCACCGATTTTTTTGTTCCCGTGTTCTTTCAGTAATTCTTTAATATCAACGTTTGCTGCGTCAGCTTTTGCCTTGAACGTATCTTTTATGTAACCCATGACAAGTGTTTATGATGAGATATTTATTTAGCCAGCTTTAGTACAGAATTGAACTTCCGTTGCGTCGCACTCTTCAGGTTTCGCTTATCTACTGTGCTTTCCCGGCACCTGAAATTGCATTGAGCGTTGCGAAGTTACCTTAACAAAGGTTGAGAACAAAAGAATTACACTAACAGTGTATTCGTTTTAGTTGTTGAGTTCAGGAAAATTTATTTTGGTGCTTTCTTATAAAAGTAAAAAGCCACGAATATGAAGATGATGTTCGGTATCCAGGCTGCCAGTAACGGTGGAAAGTTTCCTTTGGAAGAAAAGATGGTAGAAAACCTGTCTAGCAATACGAAGGCTGCTGCTGCTGTAATGCCGATTGCCATGTGCATGCCGCTTCCGCCACGAACTCGACGGCTGGCAACAATCCCACCGATCAGAGAAAGGATGATCACGGCAAAAGGTGTTGCATCACGTTTATAAAGCTCCACTTTCATCGCATTAATGCCTTCGGAGCCTCGTTGCTCTTCTTGCTGAATATGTTTCTGCAACTCTGGGGTTGGTAATTTGTCTTTAGCGTATTCATCAAGCCTCAGGTCAAATGGCTTAAAACTTAGTTCCATTGTTTTTTCTGTGGCAAAACTTACCGTTTCATTATTCCCATTAAAGGTTCGCTCTACTACATTGGTCAGTACCCATTTGTTACGTTTTCCGGCAGTATCCCAGCGAATAGCTTCAGCTCTCAGGTTGTACACCAGTTTGTGGTTACTTAGTTGGTGCAGGAAGAACATTCCAGCTGTTTTTTGAACGGTATCGTAGCTATTTACTCCAGCATAAGTATTAGAGTCGATCTTCCGATAAATTGAGTTTACATTCGGCTGAACTCCACCTTTAGCAGCTTCGTAAGATGAGTTATTATCAATATAGGTAACCTGGAAAACGGAGAATATCTCGTTTGCCCTTGGGATTACGTGACGCTGTAGAAACCAAAGCATGGTAGCCATCAGCAGTCCGGCAAAAAAATATGGACGTAAAAAACGGTTGTAGCTGGTTCCGCTGGCTAAAATGGCAACAATTTCACTTCTTCCAGCCATTTTTGAGGTGAAGAATATAGCAGCTATAAAAACCCAAAGTGGGAAAAGCATTGCCCCAATCCTTGGAATAAAGCCATAATAATATTTTGTAATAATGTCAGAGGTAGAAAGTCCAGATTTTACAAAGTCGTCAGTCTTTTCGCTGATGTCGATAACAATACCGATAAGCGTAAAAAGGAGCAGAACAAAGAAGAAGGTGACTATAAACGTCTTAAATATATACCAGTCGATCTTTTTCATTTCCGCAGTGTGGCAAAGATAGCGGTAGGAGGGTATTACGGCTGAGAATTAACACATTCGCCAGTTTCAGGTTGGGAAATTATATTGAGATGTATCACTTTAGTTGAATAATGGACAATAACCAGAAGTGTGCAATCCTTCGATAAACTCAGGACAGGCTGCTACGCTTTCAATGATGCTACGGAATAGGAACTGTGAACTGAGCGTAGCAACCGAAGCTAAAACGTTATTCTGTAGCCGGTCTCCAATTATTTCTTCAGAAAAAATCGAACGAGTATCACGATTAGTGCTATAAGAAACATAAGAATGGAGATTCGGTTCATGCCATGCATGTACTTCATCCACTTGCTTCTTTCCTGGTCAGGATCTCGTTTTTTTATATACAGGTACTCTGCAATCTGTTTAAGAATTCCCATTTGTCAAGTTAGTTTCGATGCAAATTAAGCTAAGAAGCTTTCCTGAAAAGCTGTTCATTCAGTTTTTGAAAAGAAATCGGCTTTTGCCAGATCTTAATGTCCTTGCTCATCTTATTATTTTGAAACTTGCTATTGTTATATGCTGAAATTAAGTGAACCTCTAAACCCGGATTTTCTCTGACTATTGAAGTTGAAGCTTCCCAGCCAAAACCATCCGGAAGGTTGTTATCCAGGAAAACAATATCAGGTTTTAGCTTTGCAACCAGTTTTAAACCTTCATTCAGCGTGTAAGAGCAGAATACTTCGAAGTTCTTTTTGGCAAAAAAACCTTTTAAAAGAAGGCAAGCATCCTCTTCATCATCTATTATTAATACTTTCTTTTTCGTACTCATATTGTATTTAATGAAAAATCTCTGCCAAACACATAAATCTAGACTGGGCATATTTGATACTAACAATCAGGGAGTAAGAAAGTTCGAATTAATTGATGTGTAGAAAATGTTACTCAAATTTGGGAATTGATAGGAATGATGCAGGAATAAATCAGCAGTTTTGAATGGGAATTTTCCCAAAATGTGGAAAGTTTAAAAATATAAAATTTGATGATTATACTTGGCTAAAACCTTTGATCAGCAAGGCTTACAGCAGGTATAGTTACTGTAGAAGCATATCAGAAATCAAGCGGGTTGGTTAAAAGTAGGGGTAGAATGCTTCCTAATTTCAACTCGTTAGTAAAGCTACTGATGCTGTTAGGTATAAAATATGCTGATATGCAGTTATACTCGTATTTACTGCATAGAAAGGGAAAATCACAGGCGAATAGATCTGCAGTTACTCGTAACCGATTAAAACAAAAAGAAATTTAAATTGCCGCACATGCAAAAAATCCTGGTTATTGATGATGACAGGGACACCTGTTTAATGCTCAACCGATTTTTAAGTCGCCAAGGTTTTGAGGTTTCAGAAGCTTACAATGGTAAAAAAGCCCTTGAAATGCTGGAAACTGTTCAGCCAGACCTGGTGATGACTGATTTTAGGTTGGGTGATATGGATGGAAGTGAAGTGGTTACCAAGATCAAGGAAAGATATTACCACTTACCTGTATTGGTTATCACAGCTTATAGCGATATTAAGACAGCCGTAGAAATAATGAAAATGGGAGCTTATGATTACATCACTAAGCCCTTGTTCCCAGATGAAATAGTAATCACTATCCGTAAAGCATTAGATAGTGCTGCACAAGAAAAAGCTTCTCCTTCAGTGGGACAAGAATCTGCAACCTCACCAGCTTCCTCTTCTGCAAAAAGAAGAGCAAGTTCATCTATGGATTCTCCTGATTACCTGTTTGGCAGCAGCCAGGCTATGAAAGAGATATACAGGCAGATAGAACTTGTTGCCCCAACTGATTACAGTGTGATTATTCACGGTGAAAGTGGTAGTGGTAAAGAAGGTCTGGCGTTGGAAATTCACAAGCGTTCAAAAAGAAAGGACAAGCCGTTCATTCCAATTGATTGCGGTGCATTGTCTAAAGAATTAGCCATGAGTGAACTTTTCGGTCACGAAAAAGGATCATTCACAGGTGCAATTGGACAGAAAATCGGAAGTTTTGAAAACGCTAATGGTGGAACAATATTTCTTGATGAGATCGCTAACCTTTCTTATGAGATACAGGTTGGTTTATTAAGAGTTATCCAGGAGAGAAAAGTGAGAAGAGTAGGTGGATTGCAAGATGTTCCATTAGATGTTAGAATTATAGTGGCATCAAATGAGAGATTATGGGATGCTACCCGGAAAGGAAAATTCAGAGAAGATCTGTTCCATAGATTCAATGAGTTTAGTATTGATATTCCACCATTGAGAGAAAGATCACAGGATACTATGTTGTATGCAGATCATTTTCTTAAAGTAACAACAGACCAGTTAGGAAAAGCTATAAAAGGCTTCGACAGAGAAGTAGAAGAAGCTTTCAAGAACTATGTTTGGTATGGTAACCTTCGTGAGTTGAGAAACGTGATAAAGAGAGCTGCATTGCTTACAGATGGAGAATATATTGAAGCAAGATCACTACCATTTGAAATCATCAACTTTAAGAAACTGCAATTTGAAAAACCGGCATCTGAAGGTAGTGTGTCAGTTGGAGCCAATGGCGGTGAGAAACTTGATCCCAACCCAACTTCACTCAAAAATGCCAGTCGTGATGCTGAATATGAAATGATATTGCAGGCTTTGAAAAAAGCAAATTATAATAAAAGTAAAGCTGCGAAGCTGTTAGATATAGACCGGAAAACGCTCTATAACAAAATGCAGCAATACCAGGAATTCAGCAACGACTAACTAACAAACTTTCTTTAAAGTGGCTGTACAGAATGTTCAGCCACTATATTTTTCAGGATTACGTATGAATACTAACTCTGCAACAAGACTCCTTATTATTGATGATGATAAGGATGATTTTCTTATCATCTCGGATTTTATTAAGCACATACCGGATAATAATTTTCAATTAGACTGGTGCTATACTTATGATCAGGCACTGGAACATATAAAAAACAGAACGCACAACATCTACTTTGTTGATTATCGTTTGGGAGCAAAGACTGGATTAGAGCTTTTGCAAGAAGCGATGAAGCTGCATTGCCAGGAGCCAATCATTTTATTGACTGGTAAGGGTAATCAGGCTATTGACATTAAAGCAATGCAAACTGGTGCAACTGATTACCTGGTAAAATCTGAACTAACTACCGAAAAGCTGGAACGGTGTATCCGTTATGCCTTAGAGAGAAGTGCATCAACTCAGGCTTTAAGGGAAAATGAAAGAAAATACCGCAATATTTTCGAAAGATCGAAAGATGCAGTTTTCTTAGCTGATGCTGATTTTACATTTGGAGATGTGAACGCTGCAACCTGTGAATTGCTTGAGTATAGTAAAGACGAATTGTTGACCATGAATTTTTACCAGCTTCTTGGAGATGGAGGGGTGAAAGATGAATTACAAAACCAGCTTAGGAATGATGGCGAAGTAAAAGATCTGGAGCTTGAAGTAATTACAAAGAATAATGACAAGAAAGCTTGCATTCTCTCTGTAGGTTTTCAGGCTGATAAAAGTAACAGGTTCGTACTTCAGGGAATTGTACACGATATTACGAATATCAAAAAAAGTGAGAAAGCAAATTTGCAAATTGAAAAACTTGCTGCAACAGGTAGGTTGATCAGAACATTAGCTCACGAAGTAAGAAATCCGCTCAACAATATTAATATGTCAGTAGATCAGTTACTCACTGATAAAAGAAGTGAAGATGATCAAATTTACTTTGATATCGTTCAAAGAAATTCAAAACGAATTGACAATCTTATTACTGAGCTACTAGAATCTTCAAGACCTTATGATCTCAACTTCCAGGACTTCGATCTAAAGGAGATCATGGAAGAAACACTTTCAATGGCGATAGATCGAATTAAACTTCGAAACATCAAATTAGAGAAATCGTTTCCTGAAACAGATACAATCATAAGGGCAGATAAAGACAAACTAAAACTTGCCTTATTAAACTTTGTGATTAATGCAGTGGAAGCGATGGAAGAAAAGAAAGGTGAGTTAAAGGTTTGGATTGATTCAAAAGACAATAAACACGTCCTGAATATTAAGGATAACGGATGTGGAATTGCTGAGGAGCATTTGTCAAGGTTGTTTGAACCTTATTTTACTACTAAACGTAATGGAATAGGTTTGGGCTTAGCATCGTCTTTAAATATTTTGCAATCGCATAAGGCAAAGATCGATGTGAAATCAGTTATTAATTCGGGAACTCAGTTCACGATAAGTTTTGTAGAATAAATTACCAGTTAGAAACTTGTGGAATAAATAAGTCTGCTTGTTCTACAGTTTGGTAAGCGTTATGTGATTCCGCTTTTACAAGCGGAATCATTTCGTTTGTGGAATTATCCCAATACATCGCCTTATCTACAATTACTTGCACCAAACATAAGCTTGGATCATCAATACCTTGTTGAAACCATGATTTTAAAGCTGGGGTCCACAAGTCTTTGATTTTTCCCCGATCCTCAACTACAGCACAGGTTCCATAAATGTTCATATATGTATTCTTCCCGGGATGGGAGTAAACTAGTGTAGCTTGTTTATTATCAGTGCGTTCTTTTATGTTTGCAGAACTTTCAGTTGAAAAGAACCAGAGCTTCAATTCATTATCTATTTTAATCGTTAGCATAGGACGACTGAAAACATTGCATTCCGCATCTGTTGTTGTGAACATACATGTCTTAATATCATCTACAATTTCTCTAAGTCTCTTTTTCCCATTATCATTCGTCGTAAACATATTCCCGCTTTTTGCTCAAGTAGAGAAAATTACCTGCCAAGCTTAAGATGCGCAGGAAAAAGATGCTTTTGTAGAGCTACCTCCTCAATCTATTAATAATTTCAATCTTAATGTTGCTTTTGATAAAATGGTATTCCGTTTGAATTAACAATACCATACTAAACAACATGAGTATGTTAACCGACAAACACATTCACTTCCTGAAAGAGAAGATGCAAGACCTGGAGAATGCGTTGTTCTTTAATTACAGTTCATCTGTTTTGAAACTACCAGTTAGTGTGGTGAAGATCCAAGATGTTGATGAGGTAGGACAAGTATGGTTCTATATAAATCGTCCTTCACAAGGATTGGAATATTTTGAACATGAATTTCCTGCACATCTGCAATTTTATAAGAAGGGAAAGAAACATCGTATGCAGGTGTATGGTAAAGCAATAATTGTTGATGATCCTGAGCAATTGAATTTATTGCCTTCTGATCTATTCCCTGTAGCACCTAATAGTAAATCTGTAATAGTAAAAGTGAAGATCGCTAAGGTTGATTATTATGAACCATGGGATTTAAAAAGAACCAACTGGTTTACTTCAATTAAAAACACCTTGTACAAATGGGTTTATAATGAGGAACCACAGTATCAACTTTATGGTTGGAATACCGATACAGCATTTTAATTCACGAGTTTTTATAAAACGATTTAAGTTGCCCATGGCAACTTTTTTTATGCCCTTATGAGACTAATATGCTTCATGCAATATGCTCCAATATTAAGCGGCTTAATAAGTTAATAGATAAAAGTTAGTTGAACATATTAAATTGGGGACATCTAGAAACTTTTGGGCAGCGAATCGTAGCAATAAAATATCTATCATTGCGTTAACATCAAGGTAAATTCTTCCTACGCTCAATTGAAACACCACTGCTTCTGATTATCAGCAAGCTAACCTAACTATGTATGGGCAAACTTTACACTGTCCTTTTATTTGTGTGTACACTCTTTTTTATAGAAGGAGTAAAAGGTCAATGTACATACGCTCCCGGAGATCCCAATACTTATTATGTTGATTTAAGTTCAAAAACCGATACTACTGCCATCGTTTTGAATGTTGATAGAGGACAAAATTTTTGCGGAGGCAGTAATTGTGCGAAGTTTGTTATTACATTAAACCCACAAAGTACTCGTTTCAGTTTTGGAATTTTACCTGGTAACGATGGTGATTATCAGATTAACTGTAATGGAATTACATATAGTGGTGGAACCGTACTGTGTCTGTCAGGTCTTACCACATTTTGCGTAACTTATTGCAAAAATGGAAACAATAAAGATGATATCAGGATCAGTGCAGGTAAGGGCTTCGCTGTTTCCGGTGATTTAAAATTAAGAGCGGGTAATTCCTGTACAGGAATAATGTCTGTAACGGGTTTACAGGAACCTACTATTCAATGGACTTCAGTTACCGGAGGAGTGCGTGGGACTTATAATTACCTGTTGAGCCCTGCTAGCGGCTCCGATTCAACAATAGTAAATCTTGCTAGCCTTCCAGCGGGTATTCCATTTGTCGATTTTGAAGTTACAGGTACTCCTAGTGGTTGCATCGTTGGATCTCCGGTGGATACCATACGTGTTTATGCTTTCCCTGCACTTGTAGTAAGTATTACACCAGCAAGTCCTGTTATCTGCTCTACAGTAGGCAGTGTACAATTAAGTTCAAATGTAACGGGAGGAAATGCTGCTGCAGGTTATCGGTATACATGGACGGGGCCAGGAGGTTTTACTTCCAATTTAGCTTCTCCTACAGTCACTGTTGCCGGAACTTATATCCTATCAGTAGCTGATAGTACAGATTGTGCTCCGGTTACTGCAAACATTATAGTTACAGCAGCTACCACACCTGTTGTTACGAGTTCGAATACCGGGACAATTTGTAGTGGAGTAGCACAGAATTATACGATTACAAATTCTGCCGGCGGATCTACAACTTACAATTGGAGCCGGGCAGCCGTTGTGGGTATAAGCAATTCCGCCGTTTCTGGTCAAACATCTTCTACCATTACCGAGTCGTTGATCAATACAACAAGTGGTGCTGTTAATGTGATATACCAAATTACACCTACAAACGGAGGGTGTGTTGGACCCACATTTACTTACACGGTGACTGTTAATCCAACACCACAGGTAACAGGAGTTCCATCAACAGCCAGTATCTGTAACAACACATCAACGAACATTGCATTAGCTGCAACAGCACCATCAAGCTTCACCTGGACGATAGGAACGATCACAGGAAGTATCACCGGAGCCACAGCAGGATCAGGTAATACAATAGCACAGACACTCACCAATCC
>JANPIB010000033.1:0-4345 GCA_031424775.1 Chitinophagales bacterium
ACTTGCTTTTATTCTGGCTGCTACTCCTTTTCTGGCTATTGCACAGGAAAAAGTGGATGCTGGAATGATGCAAAAGATCCGTACAGAAGGCTTGAACAACTCACAGGTAATGGACATTGCCTGGAATTTCACCGACGGAACCGGACCAAGAGTTACCGCATCACCCAGCTTCTTAAAAGCTGCCAATTATGCCAAGCAAACACTGGAAAAATGGGGAGTAAAGAATGTAAAACTTGAGCCTTGGGGAGAATTTGGTAAAGGCTGGGAACTGGAGAAAAGCTATGTAGCAATGACGGCTCCTTATTACAAACCTCTTATCGCTTTTCCGAAAGTATGGACTGCCGGAACCAATGGTTTGCAGAATGCTGAAGTAGTTGTTATATCAGCCAAAGACTCTTTAGCATTAGATGCTTACCGTGGGAAACTAAAAGGCAAGATCGTTATCATAGACAGAACGGATGCTTACAACCAATCTTTCAAAGCTGATGCTGGTCGTTATACTGATGCAGAACTGGATTCCATGGCAAATGCAAAGCCATCAGCTGGCAGACCACAAAACAATGGTGATACTGCAGCCATGAGAAAAAGAAGAGACGAATTCAGGGCACAGCAATCTCTTGCAAATGGAATAAGAAACTTATTGAAGTCAGAAGGTATTGTGGCAACATTCAGCACCAGTCCTAGAAGTCATGACGGAACCCTGTTTGTACAAGGTGCAACTGGTAATCCTTATAGAGCTACTGATGCTGAAAGTGTTCCTGATCTTGCACTTAGCTGGGAAGATTTCAATACCATCTTAAGAACCGTTAAACGTGGTGTTGCAGTTAGATTAGATGTTGATGTGAAAACAAAATTCCAAACTGCTGATACCAAAGGTTACAATGTGATTGGTGAAATTCCAGGGTCAGACCTGAAAGATGAGATTGTGATGTTAGGTGCTCACCTCGATAGCTGGCAAGGTGCTACCGGAGCTACTGATAATGCATCTGGCAGTGCGGTAATGATGGAAGTAATGCGTATTCTGAAAACGCTTGGTGTTCAGCCAAGACGAACAATAAGAATTGCACTTTGGAGTGGTGAAGAACAAGGCTTACTTGGTTCAAGAGGTTATGTAAAGAATACGTTTGCTGATCCGGCAACGATGCAATTACAACCAGCTCATGAGAAATTCTCTGCTTATTATAATATAGATAATGGTACAGGAAAGATTCGTGGTATTTATCTGCAAGGCAATGAAGCAGCAAGACCAATATTCCAATCCTGGTTAGAGCCTTTTAAAGATCTTGGAGCAAGTACTGTAACCATTACCAACACCGGAGGTACCGATCACCAGGCTTTTGATGCTGTTGGTCTGCCGGGTTTTCAATTCATCCAGGATGAAATTGAATACGATACCCGAACGCACCACACCAATATGGACTCTTATGATCACCTTATCCCGGCTGATCTGAAGCAGATATCAACCATCGTAGCTGCTTTCGTGTACAATACAGCAATGAGAGATCAGAAGATTCCAAGAAAAGAATTACCGAAGCCAAGACCTGCAGGTGGTGGTGGATTTTAATTTATTGAGCTGAAGTACAATTGGCATCGTCCCTTGTGTCACTCACTTGTACGTTTAGAACTTTACTCAGCAAATGGAGCTTCGAAAGAGGCTCCATTTTTCTTAAGAGTTTATCCCCACCAAGCTTCAGCTTCCTTCTACCACACTGCTGCTGATTATATTTGTCGCCCATGTCAAAATCTACCGCCGAAACACCTTTAATGCAGCAGCACAGGGCTATCAAGCAAAAGTACCCTGATGCTGTGCTTTTGTTTCGTGTGGGGGACTTTTATGAGACATTCGGAGAAGATGCCATTATTACTTCAAAAGTGTTGGGCATCACTCTAACCAAAAGAAATAATAGTGCAGCTTCCAGCTCTGAGCTTGCTGGTTTTCCGCATCATGCTTTAGACACTTACTTACACAAACTGGTGAAAGCCGGCTATCGTGTAGCCATCTGTGATCAACTCGAAGATCCAAAGACCGTAAAAGGGATTGTAAAAAGAGGTGTAACCGAACTCGTAACTCCTGGAGTTGCTACTAACGATAAACTGCTTGAACACAACAGCAATAACTTCCTTGCCGGCATTCATTTCACAGATGATTGTTTAGGAATTGCTTTGCTTGATATTTCAACCGGCGAATTTTTCTTAGCCGAAGGTGCAGTTGACTATATTGATAAGCTACTGCAAACACTAAAACCTGCTGAGGTAATTTATCAAAGAAGTTTTCAGAAGCAGTTCAAGGAGACGTTTGGCGTAAAATTTTACACCTACACTTTAGAAAGCTGGATCTTCGATGAAGCTTTTGCCACAGAAAATCTCCTTAAGCATTTTCAAACACATTCACTTAAGGGTTTTGGTATTGAGAACATGCATTGCGGCATTATTGCTGCCGGCTCTATTCTGCATTATCTGAAAGAAACTGAGCATCCAAACCTGCAACATATTACTTCCATCCAACGAATAGAAAAAGATGATTACCTGTGGATGGATAAGTTCACCGTTCGGAATCTCGAACTTTTATATGCAGGAAGTGGTGAAGGAAACTCTTTGCTGAAGGTATTAGACAACACTGTTTCACCAATGGGTGCCAGAATGCTAAAACGTTGGGTGTTGATGCCGCTAAAAGATGTAAAGAAGATCAACGAACGATTAAATGCGGTTGAGTTTCTGATCAAAGACGTTGACCTGAGAACCAAACTTATTCCGCTGATAAAGCAATGTGGTGATGTAGAAAGGCTGGTGAGTAAGATACCACTGAAGAAGATCAACCCAAGAGAAGTAATGCACCTTGCCAAAGGTTTGCAATACACAGAGCAGATCAAACAATTGTGCTTAGCTTCCTCTAATGAGTATTTGAAAAGATTGAGTGATGCTTTGAATCCTTGTCATTACATCGTAGAGAAGATTCTTAAAGAGATCAGCGAACCACCACCAGTAGCTGCTAACAAAGGTGGATTGATCAAAGAAGGTATTTTAGCTGAGCTTGATCAACTTAGGAAGATATCATCAGGAGGAAAAGAATACCTCGTCACCATCCAACAAAAGGAAGCTGAAAGAACAGGCATCAGTAGTTTGAAGATCGGCTTCAATAATGTGTTTGGATATTATCTTGAAGTAACCAATCTACACAAGAATAAAGTTCCGAGTGATTGGTTGAGAAAGCAAACGCTGGCAAATGCTGAACGTTATATTACTCCCGAACTGAAGGAATACGAAGAGCAGATCACAGGTGCTGAAGATAAAATTCTATCAATTGAACTTGATCTATGGGATAAGCTTTTGCTGGAGCTACAGGATTATATTGCTCCTATCCAGGTGAATGGAAATATCCTGGCCGTCCTGGATTGTATTCTTTGCTTTTCCAACAATGCACTTCAGTTCAATTACAAAAAACCAGAACTGCACGAAGGTTTAGAACTGGAGTTGAAAGAAAGCCGTCACCCTGTTATTGAGAGAAACTTGCCTGTTGGTGAACCTTATATTTCTAACGACATCACACTACAACCTGACGATCAGCAGGTGATCATTCTTACCGGACCAAACATGAGTGGTAAGAGTGCCATACTTCGACAAACAGCACTCATAACACTCATGGCTCACATGGGAAGTTTTGTTCCGGCAGATGCTGCCAGAGTTCCGCTGACGGATAAAATTTTTACAAGAGTTGGTGCCAGCGATAACCTGAGTGGCGGGGAATCTACTTTCATGGTTGAGATGAACGAAACAGCCAGCATCATCAATAACATCTCAGAGAGAAGTTTGATTTTGCTGGATGAGATAGGAAGAGGAACATCTACTTACGATGGCATTTCTATAGCCTGGAGTATTGTTGAACACCTTCATTCCTCTCCTGCAGCTCCGAAAACTTTATTCGCTACACATTATCATGAATTGAATGAGTTGGAAAACAAATTACCGAGGATCAGGAACTATCATGTAACCAACAAAGAGATCGGCAATAAGATCATCTTCCTTCGCAAACTTGCAAAAGGTGGAAGTACACACAGCTTTGGTATTCATGTGGCGAAAATGGCTGGTATGCCTCCAAGCCTTATTGACAGAGCAAATGAAATACTACTTCAGTTAGAAGAAAAGCATGTTGAGGAAAAACCGAATGGCTCACCAAAAGCAAGCAATGCAACTGAACAAGTAAAAAACATTGCTACAGGTAAAATGCAGCTCAACATATTTGATATACATTCCCAAACATTTGATGAGATAAGACAGCTGTTGAATAGTATCGACATTAATCGATTGACGCCTGTTGAAGCTTTGCTGAAGTTGCAGGAGATCAAGC
>JANPIB010000034.1:0-11614 GCA_031424775.1 Chitinophagales bacterium
TTCATTTGTGTTAATTTAAAAATAATCCCGCTATGTTTTAGCGTGACTAAATTATTGTTTTATTGCTCAGTAATTAACTGAAACCTGAAGAGTGCGACTAAAGTAAAGCTCAATAGGTGAACTTGTGCTGGTCTCACAAAAATTACTTCGCTGATGCAAAACGCTCAGACACTTTTGCCCAGCTGATCACATTCCATATCTGGTTTAAATATTCTGGTCTTTTATTCTGATACTTGAGGTAGTAAGCATGTTCCCAAACATCAATGCCGAGTAATGGTGTACCTTTTACTTCGGCAACATCCATCAAAGGATTATCCTGGTTTGGTGTAGATGAAACTTCCAGCTTACCATCTTTTACGATGAGCCAAGCCCAGCCACTTCCAAAACGAGAAGCACCAGCTGCATTCACTTTTTCTTTCAATCCATCGAAAGAGCCGAATGTACTGTTGATTGCTTCTGCCAAAGCACCTGTAGGCTCACCACCTGTATGAGGTGCTAGTGTTTCCCAGAAGAAAGTATGATTCCAATGTCCACCACCGTTGTTACGAACAGCAGGAGGAAGGTTGCCAATGTTTTTCAGCAGGTCTTCCAGGCTTTTGTTTTCGTTTTCAGTTCCAGCCAAAGCCTTGTTCAGGTTATCTACATAAGCCTGGTGGTGCTTGCCGTGGTGAATTTCCATTGTTTGCTTATCGATATAAGGCTCTAACGCATCATGAGCATAAGGTAAAGCCGGTAGTGTAAATGCCATAGTAGAGATTTTAATGATTATAATTTGTAATGGATAACAAATTTAAACAGGCTGGGTTAATTGAAAGGAAATGTTTCTGAAGTCGAAAGTAGGGGTGTCGCTACAAGCGACAGAATATTGCTGCGAAACTGGAAGTTTCGCAAAGCTGGCTATAGTATAACTATTTAAATAGCTTCCTCAGCCCTATCATAAATCTTATTCTTCTTCCAATCGTACCAGGTATGTGGTGCTGTTTTCTTCATCAGGTTGTCAATATGCCGCATACCAACAAGGTTCCAAAGACCATGAAACATCTTGCCTACATTATTATTGAATGCTCTAAGCGTTAATGCAAAGCCACTATCGAGGTATTCCATGTGGTGCCAATAACCTCCTGGCATATACAAAGTGTCGCCATGATCTAATATCAGTTCATAGCCTTTCGCCTCCTTAACTGCAGGAAATTCAGAAAAGCTGAGTTTGCTTTTTTCAGGCTCGTAATAATTACTGAAATCAGCTAAGCTGAGTACTTCAAAGGGTTTACGATAAAGCTTGTGTTGCTCTTCGTAAGGAAAAAGTAAAACCCTTTTTCTACCACAGAATTGTGTATGAAAGATGTTAGGCATGTCAATATCAAAATGCATATGTGTAATGGAGCCTTGTCCTCCAACAAACAACAGCGGAAATCTTTTTATAAACCCATTGATCAGTTCCTCAGGATAAGTAAAATCATTTTTTAGTTGTGGAGCATGGGTAAAAACGTTGAAAGCGAAAATTCTCCAGGCTGCTGGTCCGCTTTTGATCATGTCGACGTATTCACCAAAAGTTGTGTAATCGTCAGCTTTATTGATCGGAGTGTATGCATCGCTCTTCACATTGTTATAAATACCTACTTGCTTATCACCAACAATTGTTTTGAAATATTCCCAGTTCCATTTTTTGTAAGCCGGCCATTCTTTCGCCATGTCTTTGATCACCAACGGTACTCTTGGATTGAAATAATTTTGGCGGAATTCCGCACGACTTATGGTCGAAACAACATCAACTGGTTTCAATTGCATAACTGGAGGTTTACACAAAAGTAAAATCTTTTTAAGGTTAAGCATACCATGGTGGTACGGTTTCAGTTAGAATTAATCTTTAAGTTTATATCATGGCACTGCTATTACAACTTCATCCTGATAATCCAAATCCCCGCAATTTGCGAACGATAGTAGATTGTTTGTCAAGTGGTGGGGTGATCGTTTATCCCACAGACACCATTTATGGTTTTGGCTGTGATATCTTTCAGCCAAAAGCGGTGGAGCGGATATGCCGGATTAAACAGGTGGATGCTCAAAAGGCACAACTCAGCTTTGTTTGTTACGATCTGAGCGATATGAGCAAGTACACGAAAGCCATCTCCACACCGCTTTATCGTTTATTGAAAAGCCATTTACCCGGTCCATATACTTTTATTCTGCCGGCAAGTAAGGAAGTGCCGAAGATCCTACAGACAAAACGCCAAACCATCGGACTTAGAATACCGGATAACAATATTGCCAGAAGTATTGTGCAGGAATTGAATCATCCCATTCTTTCAGCTTCTTTGCCGGGTGAAATGGTAGAAGAATACACCGATCCGGAGATCATTGCTGAGAAATTTGATAAGCTGGTTGATATAGTTGTAGATGGTGGAATTGGTGGAATGATACCTTCAACTGTTGTGGATTGTACTAACGAGCCTTATGAAGTATTAAGGGAAGGTGCTGGTGAGTTTGTGGTGGAGTGAGATTCTTGCACTGAGGTTTATCAATTCAAAGTCACTTTTTTGAACGCATCAAGCTTTGAGAGGAATTGAAGGAACTTTTTCAGAAACAACATTCCTGCACTTCCTGTATCAATTGTTGCTAATATTTTTGAATCCTCAACTGTAAACCTTGCATTGTGTACAACACCCACATCTCTATTATTCTTCATTGAAGAATTATTGTAATCATTTATCATGTCGCCAATCTCATCAATAAGTTTATTTGTTTCTTTTAACGTATCAGGTTTCAACTGCATAGTAACTTCCATATCCATATTCAGTTCTTGAACATCTAAGGTATAAGTAAGGCCTCTCAGATTTAGATTCTGTTTTACACTTGGGGCTAATTGCTTTAGAAATTCTGGTGTGTTTAACTCTCCAAACCAAAATGTAACATCATCACAATCAATCTCGTCTTGAGGAGAATAAATCTTCCCTGATTTTGATTTCCAGTGAATGGTTGAAGGATTACCATAACTACCTATAATAACGCTGCATTTCATCGTAGACGTCTCAGCAATTTGCAAGAAGAAATCAATTGTTCCAAATGTTATGCATATTTTCTTGTTAATCGGTATTCCGGTTCGTTGGACAAAATCTATTGACAATTGCTTATCGCTGCACTCAACAAAAGACGTGGATAATTCTAACCCAGGATTAAGTAGAGTACTTGTCTTAACTAAGTCAACTGAAAATACATGCAACATCATATAGCTGCTACTCTTACAAGTTTATATGCTAACATAAAACAAGCCCAATCATCAGCGATTCCTGCACCAGCAGTTAATATGTCTTCTATAATAGTTCCAAGTACAATCACCACAGCAGCACCAACTGCAGCTCCCTGCAAATATGATTTTACATCAGGGTTATTTTTTAAAAAAACACCCATTTCATATTCAATATTATCAGCCTTATCCTTTAATTTTTTTAGTAAATTGGTTATTTTGTCTAAAACTGTTTGCGGTACAACTAACGGTGGAATAGGAGTTGAAGTCTGAAGCAGTTCGTACGAGATCACTCCTGGCCATGGGAGTGTTCTAGGAGGTCCATAACTTGTGGCAGATCCTATTTGCCATGGTGCAGGACTGCCGCCGGAAGCAGGAATCATGCAACTAATATTTGCTTTAGCTACGTAATTTGCTATCTCTGTTTGCCCTGCACCAATTTGAGTTCTAGGTTTGATCTCATACATTTCTTTAGTCCATGTATTTGCCAGATCAGCGTAACCGAATCCGCCATTTGTACCAGCTCCTGGAATTGCATATTCTCTTTCACTAAACATAGGATTTCTAGACATGTAATCAATTTGCACCATCCAATGTTCTAATGTTCCTTGGAAATTATAATTTCCCATTCTATACGTACCACGACAAGGCGAAGGGTTAGAAACATGATCGTCAGCTTCCTTATCGTCCATCGCAATAGCATCTAAAGCATCTTTTTCGTCTTTGGTTAATATCGAATATGGATTTACTATAATAGGTTGCCATCCCTCAAAATTGTTTACCGGTCCACCGGGTCCAAAATTATTACCCTCACCAGGTGTAAACCCAAAAGGGTTTGGATCATTGATTGTGTAAAGATCAGTTATTGATCCACCTCCTCCAACACCTCCACCACCACTGCCACCCCACCAGGATGGAGGGTTAATGTTATTGCCAGAGCCACCATTGTTGTTATTGCCAGAGCCACTATTGTTATTGCTGCCAGATCCGCTATTGTTACTACCTGATCCGCTGTTGTTACTACCAGATCCGCTGTTGTTATTGTTATTGCCTGAACCTGATGACCCATTACCATTTCCGCCAGAATTTCCTCCGCTACTACCTCCTGAACCGGAAACATTACCAATCTCCCAGCTGCTACAATTTCTACTAATTAAGGTTTCATTCCCATTAGTATGATCATTATCCACATCACTCCACTCCTCCCGGCATACTTCAACTGTATTGCCAATCATTGACATTCTAATGTCTGTATAATTACCACCAGATGGTAATGATCGTGACATTATTCTTGTTGTATCTTTTAATTCAAGTTCATTTTTTCCATACACCATATTCTCAAAAGCAAAGAACAACACTGCTACATCAGTTGCTGTAGCACCTTGGTTTGAATACACAGGATATTCTTTATACTCGTCTGCAGTTATAAACTTGTACATCGTGTCTACACCTTCTACTCTGGTTATCATTATAGCCTGAACACCCTCAATGCCATCAGCCGTAAATGGAGTATAATAAAAAGAAGTGTCTTCACCACTTGATCTGGAAAGATATCTATTTAGACTTTTGTCTTTGTCTGCCATTAATGTTTTATTCCATAGAGGAAAGCCAGCACGTTTGACAAGCTTTTCAACGAAAGGGTTTATTTCTTCTCTTGCTTCGAGACTTTGAATAACCTTTTTTAGCCTATCATCTTGTACTGCTTTTTTTGAAAAGAATCTTTCTCGTGTAGATGAGATATCAAATGGCGTGTGAAATTGATCAACTTTTCGGCAAGCACTTATACAAAAAGAAAGTAAAACACAAAAAATGAAGAACCCAAGGTAGTTGATTTTTATTCTCATATTATAGCAGTTACTCCTTCAAATTAGAAAACAATGATCTTAAAGCTACTAGAAAAGAGAATTTTAATCTGAAATTAAACACATTGTTAATCAATATCTATCCTCAGATAATACATCTTCATCAAACATACTCATCTGCATGTTCATAATATTGAAGCTGTGCCGGTGATACTTGCATAATCCATGAACATCTATTGCAGCCCTGTGTTCGGCTGTGCCGTAACCTTTATTGCTTTTCCAATTGTAGTGCGGAAAATCTTTGTGTAGCTTTCTCATGTAAGCATCTCTTGCAGTTTTTGCAAGAATACTAGCTGCAGCAATGCTTGCATAAATGCCATCACCCTTAATGATACATTCATGCTTTACTTTCTTATACTGTTTAAAACGATTGCCATCCATTAGAATAAACTTTGGACGTTTCTTTAACTTATCTAAAGCCAGGTGTACTGCTTTATAAGAAGCCTGGAGAATATTGATCTGGTCTATTTCATCATTGTCAACCGAAGCAATGGCATAGCTGAGTGCATGTTCTTTAATGTACTTCTTCAGCTCTTCTCTTTTTTCTGCGGAAACCTGCTTGCTGTCGTTAAGATCAGGGTGGGCAAAACTTGGAGGAAGAATCACCGATGCAGCAAATACAGGACCTGCATAACATCCTCTTCCGGCTTCATCACATCCGGCTTCGAGAACAAGATCCTGGTAAAAAGGCTTCAACATTGACTACGAATATCCCAATCAGAAAGATTTATTCTCATGTTTCTCCCGAAAAAATTTGTACACAGTCAACCGTAAATACCTTTGTGCTGTTTTTCAGGTAAATGTGTATGTATGGCGAATCGTATTGGTGAAGAAAGATCGACGAAGATCGTTGCAAATTGGATATTGTTGGGTATTGTGATGTTGATTATCCAGGTCTTGCTTGGTGGAATAACACGACTCACCGGCTCGGGACTTTCCATCACTGAATGGAAACCGATCATGGGAGCTTTGCCACCAATGGGTGAGGCAGAATGGCAAACAGCTTTTAATAAATACCAGCAGATCGCTCAATACAAATACATCAACAACCATTTTGGGTTATCTGATTTCAAGTTCATTTTCTTCTGGGAATGGTTTCACAGGTTATGGGCAAGATTCATTGGTGTAGTGTTCCTGATACCCTTTATTTATTTTTTGGTAAAGGGATATTTCAAAAAGTGGATGATCAATCCCCTGATCATTTTATTCCTGCTTGGTGCTTTGCAAGGTGCTATTGGTTGGATCATGGTGAAGAGTGGATTAAACCAGGAAGATATTTATGTGAATCATATCAGGCTGGCTGCTCATTTTATTGCAGCAATGGTATTGATCTGCTATTCACTTGTTTTCTGGATGATGCTGAGCACCACTGATCAGCAAAGAGTGATCAATGCCAGGCTTAAGAACTTTACTTCTATTATTCTTTTGATCCTTGTACTTCAACTTACTTACGGAGCTTTTATGGCAGGCTTGAAAGCAGCAACTGCTGTACCAACATGGCCTGACATGAACGGAGTTTTCGCACCTGAAATGAATAAACTTAGTTGGGTAAATAGTTCTGTAGCCGTTCAATTCATACATCGTATGCTGGCTTATACCTTATTGATTTTACTTGTATGGTGGTGGTTTTCTGCAAAGAAATTCAATGCATCTGCTTTGTTCAACAAAACGAGGAATTGGGTTTTGATTCTTGTGATAATTCAGGTAACATTAGGCATTTTGTCTGTTGTGAACAGCCTGAAAATAGTTCCTGGACAATTCGGAACATTTGAATGGCTAGCTTTATCGCACCAGCTAGTCGGTATGCTTCTTTTGTTGGTTTTGGTAGCAGCTTTTTATCTCCTCAGGTGGTCAAAGAAACATACATCATGATTTTTGCTTTATCTTTTACCAGCATATGAAGAAATATCTCTCCGGCATTTTTTATTCATTACCCATACAGCTTTTCTTTCTGCATTTTCGCCGGTATCAGGTATTCCTCATTTTCTGGTATGTATTCTTTGCAACAGTAGCGGGTTTCTTTCTTAAATCTTTTGGAGCCAGATCTCTTTTCCTTGCTCCTGAATATCTGAACAAAGTAGATTTTGTTGCTACGATGATCGTTGGAATAGCCATTGGTATTTTCATCATGAGTTGGAACATTGCCATGTTTATTCTGCACACGAAACACATCAGATTTCTTGCAACAACTGCTCAACCCTTTCTTAAATTCTGCATCAACAATTGCATTTTCCCTGCTTTATTTCTGATACTGTATTTGTATAAGGCAATTGAATATAATCGCTATCAGCAACTGATTTCATCCGGTGAGATGTTTAAACTTACAGCTGGATTTATATCAGGTCTTCTTTTATCGGTTGCAGCCGCTTTTTATTATTTCTACGTGATAGATAAAAGAGTGTACCGAAGAATCGGAAGAAAACTTTCAAGAGCCAATAAGATCTACACGATTACTTCAAGCAGGTCACAGCTTCCACCAACTAAAGGTGAGTTACGGTGCGATTGGTTTTTAAGTGCTCGGTTTAAACTAAGAAAGCCAAGAGATGTTCGCCATTATAGTGAGGAGTTTTTAGAATCTATTTTTAAACGTCATCATATTGCAGCCATCATCGCTGTACTGATTGCATTTGTATTTTTAATTGGGGTGAGCTTTCTTTCCGACAGTCCATACTTTCAAATACCTGCTGCAGCGAGTGTTGCTATTTTCTTTGCAGTGCTGATCGCTGTTGCCGGAGCATTTTCCCTGTTCCTGAAATCATGGAGTATTCCATTATTGGTTCTTGCATATTTCGTGATCAACTGGATGTACCAGGAACATTACATTGACCCAAGAAATAAAATGTATGGGCTTAAGTACGACAAAGACATCCGTCCTGAGTACACCCGGAATGCAATACTTAAACTTGGATCTTCTGAAAACGTAGAAGCAGATAAAAAAGCTTTCATTGAAATATTAGAAAACTGGAAAAGAAAGCAGGGAACCGATAAACCGGTGATGTACTTGCTAAATGTAAGTGGTGGTGGTTTGAGAAGCTCTGAGTTTACGGTTGATGCCATGCAGCGATTGGACAGCCTTACTCAAGGTAATTTTATGAAGCAGACCTTTATGATAACAGGTGCTTCTGGTGGATTGCTAGGTGCTGCATATTACAGGGAGTTATATCATTTAAAACAACAAGGAAAACAAATCAACCTGCTGGACAAGCAATACTCAGACAATGTTTCGAAGGATCTGCTGAACACCGTCTTCTCATCTTTTGTTACTACTGATTTGGTAGCTCCTTCTCAATCAGTAACGATCAATGGAGAGAAATATGTGAAAGACAGGGGCTACTATTTTGAAGAACGGTTTAACGAAAATACGGGGCGTATTCTGAACAAAACACTCGGTGATTACGTGTTACCCGAAAAGAATGCACAGATACCGATGATGTTGTTCCATTCTGTTGTTACGCTTGATGGAAGACAAGTAGTGATGAGTACCCAGCCTGCAAGATTTTTTATGAGGGCTGTGTCAGACAGTGCCAATCTTTTTGCTACTGACCCTGATGCCATTGATTATGTTTCATTCTTCAAAAACAATAATCCATACAATACCAGGATATTGTCAGCATTAAGAGCCAATGCTACATTCCCTTATGTCCTACCAAACATTTTGCTGCCCACTAAACCTATGGTAGATGTTATGGATGCAGGGCTAAGAGACAATTATGGATTGGAAACTGCGCTGCGTTTCATCAATACTTTTAAAGACTGGTTAAAGGCAAATACCAGCAAGGTGGTGATCATCCAAATACGTGGAAGACGTCTGGGTGAGTGGGAAGCTACCGAAGATGGCACAAGCAATTTCTTTGGTGAACTTACAGGACCGATGTGGTTGTTGCAGAACAACTATTACAAACTACAGGATTACTTTCTTGATGACCAGTTGCAGTACATGTACAATGCTTACGGACCTGAATTGTATCGTGTGAACTTTCAATACGTACCATCAAAGGAAGAGGCACATGCTTCGCTGAGTTATCATCTTACCGCAGCAGAAAAGAAAGACATTCGTCGGTCACTGGATAATATTGGAAATACAAAAGAGTTTAATCGGTTATTGCAATTGAATAAGTAGTCTGAGGATCTTTATTGAACCACCCTTCCACAAGCTGAGGGTGACAGGTTTATCAGCTTAAATAAAAACTATAGACTAAAAACTGTTCATGGCTGAATCAGCCTAAAGCAATTCCTGATCACCTGTACATCAAAAAACTCAGCCGTTTTCTTCGGCTCACCATCAATATGCAGGGGTGCATTTTTCCAGTTGCTGATCTTGAGTGAGGGTGTTTGAAAATAAACGATGTTCTTCTTCAAAGCTTCTGCTGCTAAGATCTGTATCTTATTAACGCCTCTTAGCTGACTGAGAATGGCAAAGGGCAGCAAAGCTTTGTTCATCTTCTGAACGATAACCACATCCAGCAAGCCATCACTTAAACTTGCCTGTGGAGCTATAGTGACCTTGTTGCCAAACTGGTTACTGTTCGCTATACTGATAAAAAAAGCATCTGTAGAGAATGTGAATTTATCAACGGCGATCTCGAAAGGATATGTGCCTGCTGTAAAATAGTTCACCAATGTTTGCCTGGTGTAAGTCATTAAACCCCGTGAAGCTTTATTGGCGAAATCATGGGCTACCTGTGCATCAAATCCAAGACCGCTAAGCATACAGGAAAACTCGTTATTGACCAGGAACCCATCAACCGGTTTGTTTTTTCCTTCAATCAATAATTTCAATGCTGCTGACGAGTTCTTAGGAATTCCGGCTGCAAAGGCTAATCCGTTTCCCGAACCCATTGGTACAATACCAAACTTAACTGGAACTTCACGTAATCCATTTACTACCGTGTTCACGGTTCCATCTCCACCCACAATACCAACATGGGTAATGTTTTCTGATATGATTTTTTGTTTTACTTCGGCGTAGTTGCCATCTGCTCTTGTACTTACAATTTCATACGAAAGACTTTTTGCAGTGCCTTCTGCATGTATCAGTTCAATAATGCCTTTTTTCTGTACAGTACCGGATATTGGATTTACAAGAAAGAGGAATTTTTTCATTCTACCACTAAGGTAGCAACCAAAACTCTTTTCGGCCTTAGTTCAGCAGCCTTTGCTGCATCTGTAGGCACGGCTATGGTGTAGATCTTAAACGTACCCTTACCTAATTTATCAACTATTTCTTTCAAACTGTAATTGAATACACCTGCTTGATTCTCATCTTGGAAACTGATTTTCGCATCACCATCACCCTCTGTAATTTGGAAAGTTCTAACGGTTCCGGCATCTACCTGTGGATTGATGGAACGAATTGAAAGGCGTTGCACATTAGCTATCCTTTCGGCTGTGCTGATCTTGAGTATTTTGTTGCTATTGTCTTCGTTCAGATGTATAGAAAGTATCTGCTTTTGTGCACTGATTTTAAAAGCCTGTGCCTTAAGCGATACACAAAATAAAAAGCTGAGAACCAATGTAAATAAAGTCTTCATACGAGGAATTTGACGATTATTAATCCAAAACCCTACCATTTTAATAAAGCACTAGCCCAGGTAAAGCCACTTCCGAAGGCTGCAAGGCAAACGAGGTCTCCTTTTTGGATTTTGCCTCCCTCCCAGGCTTCGCATAGAGCTATTGGGACTGAGGCAGCTGTAGTATTACCATATTTTTGGATATTGTTAAATACCTGATCATCCCTCAACCTAAGCTTTTGCTGCACAAATTGGGCAATTCTGAGGTTAGCCTGGTGGGGAATCAACACTTTTATATCTGAGGGTTGATAACCATTCTTTTGCAGAGCCTCCATGATCACCTCAGGAAACTTTACCACTGCTTTCTTGAAAACCGCTTGCCCGTCCATGTTTGGGAAAAGCTGGGCATTGTCAATCATCTCATGGCTCATAAACATATTAGCCATCTCGGCATTATCAAAATCTGCCAGGCCTTCTTTCCAGTGGTTTGCATGTGTACCTGGATTATACATGGCAAGAATTTCAGCATCGGCACCATCGCTATGGAGGTGAGTACTTAAAAGGCCACGGTTTTCGTCTTCTGTAGGTTGAAGTACCACTGCACCGGCTCCATCTCCAAAAATCACCGAGACGTTTCTGCCACGAGTAGTCAAATCAAGCCCGAAAGAATGCTTCTCAGCACCAATAACCAGTATGTTCTTATACATCCCGGTTTTGATGAACTGATCGGCGACGCTCAAAGCATACACAAAACCACTGCACTGATTCCGAACATCCAGTGCACCGATTTCTTTCATCTGCATGGCACGTTGTACCAATACTCCACAGCCTGGGAAATAATAATCAGGTGAGAGGGTTGCAAAAACAATGAAGTCAATATCCTGTGCAGTAATGCCGGCTCTTTCTATTGCGATCTTTGCAGCTTCCACAGCCATGGTGGTTGTGGTTTCTTTGGTACGATGTCCGTAACGTCTTTCTTTAATGCCTGTTCGTTCCTG
>JANPIB010000035.1:0-1598 GCA_031424775.1 Chitinophagales bacterium
GGTTGCTGACTTTCTTGATGCTAGTTCGCTTCACGTCAATTACAAAAAACTTTTCCAAAGTTTTGAATTTTGTAAAAATTTTTTGTAATTGACGTGAATCGAACTAGCATCAAGAAAGCCAGCAACCTGCTACCTTTATATAAATAATCAACTGTGAGAATCATATTACTGATCGTAGGTTTAACAGCAGCTTTTAGTACCAATGCTCAAAAAACCGGACAAAGATTTTCCGGCGGATTGAATGCAGCACTCGGTATTCCACAAGCACAATTCCAGGAAGTAAATGATAATGTGTTACTCGGGCTTCGTGGTCATATCATGTATAACTTCGATCAAAAGATACCATTCCATGTTGGGCTGGAACTGGGCTATGGAACAATGGGTTCCAGAACAGCATATTTCTACGATAATTTTTTTGATCAATACGAAGTCACCGCTTCAAGTAATGTTTTGTCTATCCAATTTAAACTACGGTTACAGCAGCCAAAGAATAGGTTATTCAATCCTTTTGCAGAAGGCTTGTTGGGTTGGAACGACTTTTTCTCTACCGTAAATATTGAACGCCTCTCCTACAATTCTTCTTTCAACAATAACAGTTTTAGCGAGTCCTCAGAAGCTCAATGGGCATTTACCTATGGCGGTGCTGCCGGTGTTAACATACGCTTACAAAAAAATGGTAAGCTTTTCCTAGAACTGAAAACAGCTTACATGGTTGGCAGGAAAACAAAGTACCTCACAAATCCTCAGATCAGTAGCACCGGACAGGTTTTCTTTACTGAACAAGAATCGGAAACCAATATGCTGATGCCACAGGTAGGTGTGAAGTTTGGATTATGAACTAGGTTCTGGATGCTTGATGCAAGATGCTAGTCTAGAACCCAGCTAAGGATTATAATTTAACATCGTTGCGTCGCACTCTTGTACTGCAATAGTTCTATTCAACAGTTCCAACTCGTACTTCTTACCTCCTACTTATGTATTTTAGTTCTCCTCAGCTCCAATAAATTCAATGCATTTGGTTTGAAACCGCTCACATTATTATGCACCAAATGTATCACCATATCATACCACAACGGAATTACTGGTGCATCGCTGATCACCAATTGATCCATTTGCCTGTACAACTCATATCGAACTGAATCATTCGTTTCTTGCAACGCCTTCTCATACAAAACGTCAAAAGCTGGATTCTTATATCGTGTATAATTCGGTGGAGCAGGATTCTTGCTGTAATACATAGCCATGTAATTCTCGGCATCAGGATAATCTGCTATCCAACTTCCCCTGAAAAATAAAGCCTGCGACTTGGCTGTTTGCTCCAGCAATAAACTTTTTTGTATCACTTCTACCTGAACATTAATTCCGGCATCCTCTAATTCCTTCGCAACAAAGCTTCCAATATCAGCATAGATCGGTATCGTCAGCAATTTGATCGTTGGCAGCGTTCCATTAAAGCCAGCTTGTTTCAACAGCTCTCTTGCTTTGATCGGATTATATTCATATCCCTTTACCAATTCTGTATTTCTCGACGGCAATCCACCTGGAACAAATCCTGCTTCTGCAGGAATACCAATCGAGTTCCGCATATACATCGCCAA
>JANPIB010000036.1:0-16221 GCA_031424775.1 Chitinophagales bacterium
AAGAGTTTCTTTTTCGATTGCAGGAGAAGATCGGTACTTTCAACGGTAGAGGTTTTGTAGATTCGGCACCGGTTTTAGAAAGAAGCTGGGCTGTAAAAAGTGGTTTAGGCTGGATTGGCAGAAACGGAAATCTGATCAACAAACAATCTGGCTCTTTCTTTTTTATTGCTACCCTAATAGTTGATATTGAGTTGGAATATGATGATTCTTTTGCAAAGGATTATTGCGGAAGTTGCAGAAGATGTATAGATGCTTGTCCTACAGATGCTATATTGGAAGACAAAGTGATCAATGGAAGCAAATGCATTTCGTATTACACAATTGAGCTAAAAGATGCTTTGATTCCAGAGGAGATGCAAGGCAAATTCAATAACTGGATGTTCGGTTGTGATGTTTGCCAGGATGTTTGTCCGTGGAATAGATTTAGCAAGCCACATTCAGAAGTTGCTTTTACGCCCATTCCGGAAATACTAAATCTTAGTACTTCAGAATGGGAAGCAATGTCTGAGGAGCAATTTAAAAAGCTTTTCAAAGATTCTCCATTGAAGAGAACCAAATGGAATGGCATACAACGTAACCTAAGATTTATTCAGGGCAAGCAAATCAACGACCCTCAACCAGTTTCTTGAGGTTGTCTAAGCTTTTCTCCATAGAACCTCCCCATATTTCGTCTTTGGTGATAGAAGCAAATTTCTCCCAGGGATACCATTTTACTTTTTGTTCCATCTGCCATTGAACGGTTATAACCGAATCTGGGTTGCGATGATTAATAATCGTGAATGTGCCTTTCATAGCTGAAGAAGTACTCCAATTGGTAACAAATATAGAATCGGAAGCTGACACCTTATTGATGGTGGTCTCTCCAATCGACAAGCTCTCATTTGCCTTGTGCTCGTGAGGTGCTTTTTCACCGTTTTCATCTGTAAGCCAGTTCTGCCAGTTATTCAATTGAAAAACCTGTTCTTTAATTGAAGGAATGGGAGCCTGAATATCGATGGCTCTTGAAACCAGTACCTGAGAAGGCAATAGCGAACTAATAGCTGTGACTACGACAAACAGAACAATGGCACTGATGAAAGCTAATTTCAAAACACGCATGGTGAACAATTAAGCTGAATAGAATTACAGAAAGTAAAAGTGTGCGACGCAAGTAAAGGTGAATAATGAACAAAAGCTAAGTTCATAATTACTCCCATTTAAACACACGAACTGCGATGGCATAAACCAGGATTCCCCAGATCACTAAAATTCCGATCTCTTTCCAGCACGATAAAAGACTACTACCTTCAAAAGCTACATTTCTCATGGCATCGTTTAATGCTGTTAGCGGTAAGAAGGTGATAATTTTTTGCATACCTACAGGCAAAGCTGATTTTGGGAAAAATGTTCCGGATAAAAAATACTGAGGAAACATGAACAGGTTGGCATAAATCGGAATTACATTCTGATTCCTGGCTACACCGCTGATTACAAAACCAAAGCCCATGAACACAATCAACCCTAGAAAACTCAACAGCATCATGTCTAAAAATGTGAGAATACCGTTAGCCAAAGTGAACTTATAGAAAAAGTACCCAAAGGCAATTAAAACAAGTACAGTTGTGAGTTGAAAGATCACCCTGGCAATGCCTTCACCTAAAACAATAAAAGGTTTACGAATTGGGGTTGAGTACAACCGCTTCAACACCAATGTTTCTTTGAGAGAGTAAAAAGAAAAGGCAATTCCGAAAATCGCAGCTCCTATGAGTGAAAACCCGATCATTCCTGGCAGAAAGAAGTCGATCTGCTTGTAAGCCCTGCCTTCCACCAATTCGTTGCTAATGAATCCAACAGACGGTCTGCCGGGAAACAATTCCGCATCCATTTTTTGTATCGAATTTTCCAGAACTGATCGGAGCACTCCATAATCTCTCATGCTGGCTGAGGATGTAACTAAATGAATATCATACTTTTTAACGGTGGTATCTTTAACAGGCACGATCCTGATCTTAGCTGTGATCCTTCCTTTCTTCAGTAAATCATCAATTTCTTCCGTGCTTCCTTTTTGAATATCGAGGAGTGGATTATTAACCAATTGGCGGAAGACTAAACCTGTTGTATCGGATTGATTATCAAAAGCGACGTCAACGCTAACGCTTCTGTTTTTTCCAAGAGAACCGAAGATCACAATCAATACAATAGGGAAAAACAAGCTAAAGAAAACGCCTTGCGGACTTCTGAAAGCCGCACTTAAACTCGCTTTTGTAATAGCAAGCATTGCTTTCAATTGGCTGTATTGTTTACTCATAAGTGAAAGTGAATCACAAATCTATAAGTAAATTAAAGTTTAAGAAGAAAAATTTGGATGTTTAAAGACAAAAGTCGTATGTTTGGAGGACAAAAGTCGGAAATGGCAAAAACTAAGAAATATACGCCTAATGAAAAACTCTCAAAAGTCGAAGAGCCAATTGCTATACCTTATACACCTGCAAAGCGTTTGCCTGCAGTTGTGGATTTCTCATCGAACCACTTTGCCAAAGTAGCTTCCAAAGTTCCGTTTACTCAAAAAGAGTGGGCTGGCATTCTGCATCTTTCAGAAAAAACCCTCCAACGTTACGCTAAGTACAATAAAAGCTTTGAGGGCATCTACGTTGATAGAATCCTGCAAGTAGAGCAACTAATAGATATAGGATTGGAAACGTTTATAGATTCTGATGCCTTATATCGCTGGTTAAAAAGAGAGAAACATGTACTAGGAGAAACTTTAAATTTTGAATCACTGTACACAACCCAGGGAATTCGTGATGTTACTGATCAGATTGGAAGAATACAACAGGGCGTTTACACATGATCTTATATCGTTTTTCCCATGCCAGGTATGCCAATGACATCTCTGGAGAAGGTGCAAGATCTAGAGGTGGAAGGTGGAATGAAAAAGGCACTCCGGCACTATACACAAGTGAGACAATTTCACTAGGCTTGTTAGAGGTGTTGGTAAATGCAAATTCCATTGAGGAATTGCAACAGATTCATTTAATGATGCTTGAATTACCTGATGATACTTTAGTAGAAGAAATCACTACAAATAAACTCAGAAAGAATTGGGTAAATGATTTTGATTATTCCCAGTGGCTGGGTAACCAGGTTTTAAAATCAAACCAAGTATTAATGTTCAAATGCCCCTCAGCAGTAATATGGCAGGAACATAATTTCGTTTTAAACCCTTTGCATAAGGACTTCAAAAAAATAAAGCTCATTTCCTCTTCTTCGTTTTACTTTGATCCAAGATTATTCAAGACATCTGTTTAAATGCATACTGTTTATCTACTTATTGGCGGAAATCTTAGCGATAGGAAATTAAATCTGGAGCAAGCCGCTCAATTAATAGAAGAGCAATGTGGAGATATTATTTCCATTTCATCCATTTATGAAACAGCAGCCTGGGGGTTTGCCGATCAGCCGGCATTTTTGAACCAGGTGCTTGTTTTGAATACAGAACTTGAACCGGAAGAACTGATGCACAAGCTACTTTCTGTTGAAACCAAGCTTGGCAGGGTTCGAGAGCAGAAAATGGGGCCAAGAACTATTGATATTGATATTCTGCTAATAAACGATGTTACTCTACAAACAGATCATCTTACAGTTCCTCATCCTTCTTTGCACTTGAGACGATTTGCATTAACGCCATTGGCGGAAGTATCGCCAACCAAAAAACATCCAACCTTGCACAAAACCATCAGCGAGTTATTAACTGATTGTCCAGATACTTTAGCTGTTACTAAAATTTCGTGAACTGACCTTACCCGTCACTATTAATTTTGGCCGGTAATGCAGTACCATTTTATAACGGTTGAAGGAAACATTGGAGCAGGAAAAACAACATTAGCTCATTTATTATCAAAGCATTTTGATGCACGATTGATATTGGAAGAATTTGCAGACAATCCTTTTCTACCAAAATTTTACGATAATCCGGATCAGTATGCTTTTCCGCTTGAACTGTTTTTTATGGCTGAACGTTACAAGCAGCTTAAAGATATGATACACACAAAAGATCTCTTCCAAAGTGTGACTGTTTCTGATTACTTATTCACCAAGTGCCTCCTCTTTGCAAAAGTGACTTTGCCGGATGAGGAGTTCAGATTATACCAAAAACTGTTCGACATCATTCATCAGCAACTCGTTTTCCCCGATATACTTATTTACTTACATGCCCCAGTTCAAAAACTTCAAGAGAATATTAAGAAGCGTAACAGGGAATATGAGCAGAAAATACCGAACGAATACCTTTTCAACCTACAAGAAACATATACCAGCTACATCAAACAACATAATATAAAAACGATATTTGTTGATGCCAGCAATGCTGATTTCCTGGGCAATGAAAAACACCTGCAGGTAGTTCTGGATGCCCTGGATAAAGATTATGAGGGTGGTCAGCACTACGTTACGCTTCCTTAACAGTATTGAATGACGAGCAACACTACAAAACATGATCCTTTTGCTTCAGTAAGGATCAAGGAATTCCGTAACCTACTTATGGGTCGTTTTCTTTTTATCATGGGTTTACGCATGATGGGAACTCTTGTAGGTTGGTGGGTATACCAGCTAACCAAAGATCCATTGGCAATTGGATTGATTGGTTTGAGTGAAGTAATTCCAGCTCTTTCTTTTGCTTTGTACGCTGGTCATGTGATTGATATCAGCGAGAAAAGAAAACTCCTTTTACGAGGGATGACATTTTACCTGGCTTGCGGCATTATTTTGCTGCTACTCTCAACAAATTACTCAACCAGTTATTTATCAAATCAAACACTCACCTACTGCATTTACTTTATCATTTTTTGTACGGGGATAATAAGAGCTTTTACTGGTCCGGTATTTCATACTATGCTGTCAGCTATCGTTCCAAGACCTGTACTTTCAAATGCAACAACATGGAACCAGGGCACATGGCTCTCAGCTTCTGTTGCAGGACATGCAATATGTGGATTTTTGATTGCCGGTGTGGGAAACACAGGAACATTGGTAGTGATTGTGGCTCTTGTAAGTATTTCCTTTATTTACATGACTTTATTAAAGCCGAAGCCTGCATTAAATGAAGCAGGCGAAAAAAAGACATGGAAAAGTATTACCGAAGGTTTACGTTTCGTAATAAGAACCAAAGAAGTATTGGGTGCTTTATCACTTGATCTTTTTGCTGTGTTGTTCGGTGGAGCGGTTGCGATGTTACCGGTTTATGCTACAGATATTTTACATGTAGGTTCTACAGGATTTGGTTTTCTAAATGCAGCAACTGATATGGGAGCCATCCTGAGTGTAATACTGCTCACCATTTTTCCGCTAAGGAGAAAACAGGGAACAATACTCATGTTTGCTATTGCAGGATTTGGAGTTTGCATTATCATTTTCGCTTTATCGAAATGGTTCATCATCTCTTTTGTTGCATTACTCCTCAGCGGAATATTAGATGGCTTTAGTGTAGTGATACGAGGTACAATCTTACAGCTGAAAACACCCGACAACATGAGAGGCAGGGTAATGAGTGTGAACTCTATGTTCATCAACAGTAGTAATGAATTAGGACAATTTGAAAGTGGCGTTGCTGCAAGGTTATTGGGTGTTGTACCTTCCGTAATTTTTGGAGGATGTATGACGATATTGGTCGTAGTTGTTACATGGATAAAAGCACCTGCTCTCAAGAAAATGGAGTACTGAGTTTAGATCAGATTATGTCCGATCATTCAAAAAAAATTAATTCAGCTTGTTTAGCTTCTATCTTTAACTTCTAAAATCATTTATGGCTATTTTAAATGTCTACCTGACTTTCAACGGTAATTGCGAAGAGGCTTTCGATTTTTATAAGTCAGTATTTGGCGGAGAATTTCCATACAAAGGCAAGTTCAAAGACATGCCTCCACAAGAAGGTATGGCTATAAGTGCAGATGTTGCAGAAAAGATCATGCATGTATCTCTGCCGATCAGTAAAGAAACAATGTTGATGGGAAGCGATACCGGTGGTGAATGGGCTAAAGACTTTAAACAAGGCAACAACTTCTCTGTTTCGGTTAGCGCATCAAACAAAGAAGAGGCAGACAATATTTTTAATGCACTTGCCGAAGGGGGTAAAGTGAATATGCCTATGGCAAATACTTTTTGGGGAGATTATTTCGGGATGCTTACAGATAAGTTCGGAATTAACTGGATGATGAGTTGGAATGAGAATTCTAAAATGTAATCTGCAAGATCTTTAAATTATAAAGCCCATTTGAAAGGGCTTTATAATTACATCTTGTTGAGGATCTTTACTTCTGGTACACCTTTCACACCACCAGATTCCATATCAGTTTTTAGTTGTGGATTATTCCTAAAGCCTTGTACAGCTTCCACACTTGGGAATGCAGTAGCTACAGTTACCTTGTTTGGATTATCAACTGTGGTATATACAGCTTCTACAGATACTCCGTTCTGTGAACGAAGTTGTTCACCAGTATCAAAAGCCTTTCTCCATTGTGCATAGTCCTGTACTTCATGCGTTAGAATAACGTTTACCATTGTTTATGTTAGTTTAGTTATAAAAGATGTAATGTAAGGTTTGTATGATGATGCCCTAGGTTAATCCCCTTTACTTATATTTATTGAACCACTTTACTTTTAATAAGTAACTTGGTTAACCACATACTGCTATGGAAAATATAACTACCCCGATAACAGAAGTAATTTATCCCAGCCTTTCAGAGAGAGTTCAATCAACACTAATAGACACAGTATTCATTGTATTCTTAATGTTCATGGCTTCTAACCTGCTGGATCAATACAATGATGTTCCTGATTGGGTAAGAATGGTGCTATTCTTTGCAATATGGGGAGTTTATGAACCGATATCTACCAGTTTCGGCTGTACGGTAGGCAATTATTTAAAAGATATTCGTGTAAGAAGAATATCTAATAACATCAGGCGTATTAACTTACTTCAGGCTTATGTTAGATATGTGATCAAGTTTAGCTTAGGATGGATATCCTTCCTTACTATGCACAGCAATCCTGAACGTAGATCGATTCATGATTTTGCAGCAGGAAGTGTTATGGTAAAGAAAAAAGATACTGTATAACACCTGTTGTATTTTGGAGGATGCGACATTGAAAGCAATGAACAAATCTATTAATCTGTATCAAAGGTTATTGTTTGTGTCTGGCGGTAAATAACAGGCTTACCATTTTGCATTGCAGGTATCCATCTTGGTCCATTACTAATTACACGAACAGCTTCCATATCTACACTAAACTCTGCTGATTGACGTAAATAAATCTGTCCGATAGTGCCATCTTTCTCAATTCTAAAATTCACAATTACCTTTAATCGGGTTCCGGCTGAATAAAGATGAATAAATCTTTGTGGGGTATTGATATTCTTCTCTAGGTACTGCTTCCATGCTTTCATTCCACCTTTTTGAGTAGCTTCTATTTGCACCACACTATCCTTTTTAGTGCTAGTATCTTTTGGTTGATCCAGATCTTCTACCCTTCCATCATTATAATATCTCCTTTTATTAAAATAATCTGTCTTTTCAAGAAGTTTACCTTTATCGTACCATTCACTCCGAATAAGCTTTCCTGAATCGGGTTCGGTATATTCCCACCAACCGTCTTTCTTACCATTATACACTAAACCTGAACTGTCAAGGCTGCCATTTGCCCGATACCAGACAAATCTACCATGAGGAACCGTTAAGTCGTAGTCCTTAAAAGTTTCCTGGCGAATCATTGGTCCAACATAGTTATAGTAACTCGATACAAAGCATGTGTCATTCACTTTCTTTACGTGTTGAATATAAAAAGCCTCTTTAAGATTGGATGTCGGAGTTTCGTCTGACTTGAAAAGATAGAACGATTCGGTCTCTTGAGAGAAAGCAACAAGTGAACTTAAAAGCACTAATGATATTAATACAATACGCATATATTTTGATTCAGGGTTGATAGATGTAAATATCGCAAATGATTGTTAACCTCCATTCAATACCACCCAAAAAAGAAGCAAGCCTTAGACAAGGCTCGCTTCCCACCTATATATGAGAAAATTGTCTTCTTACAATCCTTGTAGCGTATGTAGCCTGTGCCATCGTGTAGCTTTCTGAGCTTCGGCCATTTCAAGGAACTCTTCTGCTAATTCAGGATTCTTGGTTTGTATCACTTTAAACCTATTCTCGTGATACATGAATTCCTTTAACGGCAAAGAAGGGTCTTTACTGTCTATCATGAATCGTTGTCCTTCAGGCTTTAACGGATTATAGTGAAACAATGGCCAATAACCGCTCTTCACTGCGAAATCCTGTTCTTCTGCACCATGACTTATCTCTATACCATGTGCTATACAATGGCTGTAAGCAATAACAAGTGATGGCCCGGGATATGCCTCAGCTTCTAAAATTGTTCTAAGGGTATGAGCATCATTTGCACCCATTGCGATCTGTGCAACATAAGCAGTACCATGAGCAATAGCCTGTAATGCAAGATCTTTTTTACCTGTTGCTTTACCATTTACTGCAAATTTTGCAGATGCCCCTATTGGTGTTGATTTTGATTTTTGTCCACCGGTATTACTGTACACTTCGGTATCCAGTACCATTATATTTACATTTTCACCGGTTGAGAGGATGTGATCCAACCCTCCATAACCTATATCGTAAGCCCAGCCATCACCACCGATTATCCAGAGGGACTTTTCTGAAAGGAAGTCTGCAATATGCAACAGGTTTTTAGCAGCAGATGAAGAATCTAGTTCAAGACGCTGCTTGAGTTCTTTGATCAATTCATTCTTTGTTTTCATCTCTGCTTCTGTTATCTCAGGAGCATGGATAATAGATTCAGCGAGGTTATCTCCTACTAAAGGGGCCATCTGCTTCAGCATTCTTATGGCAGTTTCTTTTTTCTTCTCATTAGCCAGTTTCAATCCCAAACCAAATTCAGCATTATCTTCGAAGAGTGAATTAGCCCAAGCTGGTCCAGAGCCTTCATTATTTTTTGTCCATGGAGTTGTAGGAAGGTTGCCACCGAAAATAGAAGAACATCCTGTTGCATTTGCAACGATCATTCTCTCACCAAACAATTGCGTTAGCAGCTTAATGTACGGTGTTTCACCACAACCACTACATGCACCCGAAAACTCGAACAATGGCTGGAAAAACTGAGAACCTTTTATAGTAGAACGATTAACCCTTGTTCTGTCAACTTCAGGGATGGATAGGAAGAAATCCCAGTTCTTTATCTCTTCCTGCTGGAAAGAAGTTTTATCGAACATGTTAATTGCTTTGTGGTAAGGATCGGCTTTACTTGTCATCGGACAATACTCAACACACAACTGGCAGCCGGTACAATCTTCTGTTGATACTTGCAAAGTGTAGGCTTCCTTTGATTTATCCCACTCTTTACCAATTGGATCAACATACTTGAAACTTGCAGGAGCATTTCCCAGCAATTCCTTATCATATATTTTCGGACGGATTGCAGCGTGTGGGCAAATAAGGAAACACTTACCACATTGCGTACAGAGATCAGCATCCCAAACAGGAATTGCATCTGCAATATTTCGCTTCTCGAATTTAGTTGTGCCCGAAGGATATGTTCCATCTGCAGGGAATGCACTCACCGGTAGATCATCACCTTCACCCGCTATGATCTTTCCGAGTACATTTTTGACAAAGTCAGGAGCTGAAGTTGGAACAACATCCTCAAGGGGCTTGTTTCCTACAATATATTTTTTGTACTCTATCTGATATAGATTTTCTAAAGTTTTTTCAACTGCTTCATAATTCTTCCGTACTAACGCTTCTCCTTTACGCCAGTAAGATTCGTAAATAGCTTCTTTGATCTTAGCGATAGCTTCTTCTCTTGGTAAGATATTAGAGATAGCAAAGAAGCATGTTTGAAGAATGGTATTAATCCTGTTGCCCATACCTGTTTCTTTTGCAACAGCAGATGCATTGATAGCATAAAACTTCAGGTCTTTTCCAATGATCTCTTCCTGTATTTTTTTAGGAAGGAATTGCCAAACTTGTTCTGTAGGATACGGAGCATTTAAAAGGAATGTTGCACCATACTCAGCATCCTTCAAAATATCGAATTTACTTAAGTAGTTAAAATGATGACATGCAACAAAGTTTGCTGAGTTAACCAGGTAAGTAGAGTTGATAGGATTTTTGCCAAAGCGAAGATGAGATACAGTAAGTGATCCGGATTTTTTTGAATCGTACACAAAGTAACCTTGTATATAATTATTTGTTTTCTTACCAATGATTTTGATTGAATTCTTATTTGCACTCACAGTCCCATCTGCACCCAAACCAAAGAACAATCCACGGAAAAGGTGTTGCTTATCCAAATTAAAATTTTTATCGTATGAGAGACTCATCTGAGTTACATCATCCAAAATACCAATAGTGAAGTGATTTAGTGGATACTTTTTATCTAGTTCATCGTATACAGCCTTAACCATTGCTGGAGTAAATTCCTTTGAAGAAAGTCCATAGCGACCACCAATAATTGTTGTGTGGTTCCTTCCCATCTCTGCAAATGCAGAAATGGTATCCATATACAATGGCTCACCCAGTCCGTTTGGTTCTTTACACCGATCTAACACAGCAATGCTGGTTACAGATTCCGGGATTGCATCTAAGAAGTCTTTAATAGAGAATGGACGATACAAACGAACCTTTAGCATTCCCACTCTCCCATCTTCGTTGCTATTGATATAGTCAATCGTTTCCTGTACAGCGCCTGCACCAGAGCCCATAATAATGATGATCTTCTCTGGATGTGGATGTCCATAATATTCATACAGATCATATTTCCTTCCGGTTAGCTTAGCCAATTGCTGCATTTTCTCTTTAACTATGCCAGCAACATTATTATAGTATGGATTTGAAGCCTCCCTATTTTGAAAATACACATCAGGGTTTTGTGCAGTACCCCGAATAAAAGGATTATTTGGAGAGAGTGATCTGTCACGATGTGCATTAACAGCATCAGCATCAATCATATTTATTATTACCTCATCTGGAGTCGTTTCCACTTCAGAAAGTTCATGAGAAGTACGGAAGCCATCAAAAATATTAAGGAAAGGAATTCGTGCATTAAGTGTAGCAGATTGAGCAATCAATGCCATATCCATTACTTCTTGAGAATTGTTGCCGAACAACATAGCAAAACCAGTAGAACGTACAGACATTACATCACTATGATCGCCAAAAATGGATAGTGCATGAGTAGCTAAGGCTCTTGCAGCAATATGAATTACACAAGGTGTCAATTCTCCTGCAATCTTATACATGTTAGGAATCATAAGCAGCAAACCCTGGCTGGCTGTAAATGTCGTTGCTAAAGTTCCACCTTGCAAAGCTCCATGCAAAGCTCCGGCGGCACCGGCTTCACTCTGCATTTCAATTACTCTAGGAACCCCTCCGAAAATGTTTTTCATGCCATTGGCACTCCATTCATCAGCCCATTCTCCCATTGTAGACGATGGAGTAATAGGATAGATCGCACAAACTTCATTTGTTTTATAAGCAATATAAGCTGCAGCTTCGTTTCCATCCATGATGGTAAGGGAATCTTTTTTCTTTTTTGTCTGCATTTGGGTTGTTGGCATTTCTGAGAACTCCATGTTCGAAAGTTTTGGTGGACTTGTATGCACAAACCTAGAAAGCTGCTATAGGTTAAAACATGATAGCTATCATTAATGCTCATAAAAAAATACGATTCAAATCATGTTTTAAACCTCAATGTTTCCTGAATCTTACGCTGGTTTTTTTCGGTACATTTGGCAGTGTCACAATGGCTTAAGAAATAATGAGGAACCTACAACAATTCGAGGCTTTATTTAAACATGCCACAATTGGTATTATACTTTGTAATAAACAAGCAGAGATCATTGACTTTAACCGCCAGGCTGAAACTCAATTTGGATATAGAAAAGAAGAAGTAGTGGGCAAGAAAATCGAAATATTGATACCTCAGAAATACAAAGACAAACATATTGAAGACAGGGATCGCTTTTATGTTGATCCACATCCAAGAACAATGGGTGCAGGTCGTGACCTAAATGGATTAAAAAAAAGCGGTGAAGAATTTCCGGTTGAAGTGAGTCTTAGTAATTACTTATTGGATGGAGAAGTGTATGCAATTGCTTTTGTAATAGACATCACGATTAGAAAGAATAACGAAAAGTTGGTGTACGAGCAAAAAGCAGAGTTGGAGCACTTTACCACACAGATCAAATCTTTAAATACTGAGCTGGAGCAAAAAGTAGAGAATAGAACAAAAATGCTGCGTGAAACTCTGGCTGAATTGGAGAAGAGTAAAGAAGAAGTGAGTGAAGCACTGGAAAAAGAAAAAGAACTTGGTGATCTGAAAACACGATTCGTTACCATGGCTTCACACGAATTCAGGACTCCCCTTAGCACCATCTTATCTTCTACTTTTTTATTATCGAAGTACAACGGAGTTGATGATGCTTCTAAACGAGAAAAACATCTTGAACGTATTAAAGGTGCTGTGGGTGATATGAAGAGTATTTTAGAAGATTTTTTATCACTAGGTAAACTAGAAGAGGGATCTGTAAAATCAAAATTAGAATTCCTCCTTTTTGAAGATGTTGTTGGAGTAGTAAAAGATGCTCTGATCGGTTTAGAACAACTCACCCGAAAAGGACAAAAGATTGTATTCACTCAAAAAGGAGAAGGCGAAGTGCTCACCGATAATGCATTGATCAGAAATATATTGCTTAATCTTGTTTCAAATGCTATTAAATTCTCTCCGGAGAATACAAGTATTCATGTTGAGTTGGAAAAAGGAGAAGCATCAATAGTACTTTCAGTTGCTGATCAGGGGATAGGAATCTCAAAAGAAGATCAGGAACATTTGTTCGAGCGATTTTTTAGGGCGAAAAATGCTGCTAATATTCAGGGAACGGGTTTAGGGCTTCATATTGTTGCTAAATATGTTGAACTGCTTAATGGCAGAATTGAAATGCACAGCGAATTAGAAAAAGGAACAAGTTTTTATATTCATATACCTCAAACAGAAACAAGTACCGAACAATGAAGAAGATATTATTAATTGAAGATAACGATGACGTAAGAGAGAATACAGCAGAGATACTTGAGTTATCGAATTATAAAGTGTTCACAGCTCCTAACGGAAAAGACGGGGTTGAAGTTGCTTTCCGTGAACTACCAGACCTTATTGTTTGTGATATTATGATGCCTGTGCTCGATGGTTATGGAGTGCTGCACATGTTGAGCAAAAATCCTCAGACATCAGCCATTCCTTTCATATTCTTAACCGCAAAGTCTGAAAAAGGAGATTTTAGAAAAGGAATGGAAATGGGTGCTGATGATTATCTCACCAAACCATTCAATGGTATCGAGCTTCTGAATGCTGTTGAAGCAAGGTTGAAGAAAAATGATGCCCTAAAAAAGAACTTCACACAAGATATTAGGGGTGTGAATGAATTTTTGCAAACCGCTGGTCTGTCTGGTAAAGTGCAACTCACATCAAATGAAAGAGAAGTTAATGCCTATAAAAAAAAACAAACATTATACACTCAGGGGCAGCGTCCTGTGTCTGTGTATTTTGTTATTGAAGGTAAGGTTAAGATCAGCCGTACTAACGAAGATTTGAAGGAGTTGATCACAAGTATTCATAGTGCTGGAGATTTCTTTGGTTATACTGCAATACTGGAAGAAACAAATTATAAGGATAATGCAGATATTCTGGAAGATGCCGAACTGATGTTAATACCAAGAAAGGATTTTCTTGAACTTATCAATAATGATACAAACGTAGCAAGGCAGTTCATTAAGTTGCTTACACATAATGTAGTTGAAAAAGAAGAGAGTTTACTTAATCTGGCTTATAGCTCTTTAAGAAAGAAAGTGGCTAATGGTTTAGTGCAGGTATTAACTAAGTTTAAAGATGAGAAAGGAAGTTTAGAGATCTCAAGAGAAAACCTGGCAAATATCATTGGCTCAGCAACAGAATCACTTATTAGAACGCTGAGTGATTTTAAAAGTGAGGGATTGATCGACATTAAACATGGAAAAATCATCGTTATTGATGAGAAGAAGTTGAGAAACCTTCTTTATTAGCATCATTCTCAATATAAAAATTATCGTATTATTTTTTTTGTAAGGCTGGCATGGATATTACTAAATAATTCCCCTTCTTTATTTTGTTGTTCAAGGCTCCAGTCATGTGTAAGGGAAGTTTCGATCCACAAACTTCCTGCTCTTCTAAATACCTGTATCGGCAAATTGAAAGAGTTTTTGAAGTCTGCTTCCAGTTCAGCAACAGTTCTTGTACCACTTATATTAACATATTCAGAATTATCTAGAAAGTTGTTATCGCTTATCACCTTAGTTGAGGGCTGTTCTTTTTCTGTCAGTTCAATTTTCAGGAACGGGTATAACTCGTTAAACTCTTTTTGAATATTTCTAACTGGCTTACCCTTTTCAATGCACAATTTCATACAATAGGGTTTATATAAATTCTTTGTTCAACACTTAATTAATGGCAAATCTATTTTTTCAGAATTCGAAACTCGTGATAATGGTCATCCAAAAACATGATGGAGATCAGTTGCATCATTAATTGGTCACCAGATTATGACATATCAAAAATACTTGAACAAACTGCTGAAGAAAATGATACTCAACACAGGTTAATATGATTCTTATCAACCCCGAAGAGAATAAAAAAAGTTGCTCGTTCTGAGCAACTTGAGGAGCTATCTTAATATAACAACATAGCCAGAGAATCTCGGCACACCATTTTTAGGTTCTATAACATAATAGTAAGTTCCAATTGGCATTGGCTTTCCTTTAAATGTTCCATCCCACGGTTGATCATAACCTTCACTATAGAATATTTTTTGACCATAACGGGTGAATATCTGAACGGTACAACCTGGATATTTTGCAAGATGTGGCACTTCCCATCTATCGTTGATGCCATCTCCATTAGGAGAGAAAACATTTGGAATTACAGGAGGAAACAAAACCGTGATCTTAACACTATCAGTTGCAATACAACCACCCTGACCTGTTACCGTAATTATATAAGTTGTATCATTTAGAGGAGTAACAGTTGTGTTGGATTGAGTTGTATTGGTGATCCAGATATTTGGAGTCCATTGGAAAGATAAGGCTGTGCCTCCAACAGATGGTTGTAGAGCAACTGATTGGCCTAAAAGTATAATTTTGTCTGGTCCTGCATTTACTGTTGGTGCAGGAATGATGGTAACGCTCATCTGATCATTCACCACTTTACATGTTCCTGTTCCGGTTGTCGTCAATGTAAGATTCACATTACGATTAGTGATATCGGGAGCACTTGGAACATACACAGCATTCAATGATGTTGGAGAAGGTTGGAATGTTCCTGTTCCTGAACTTGTCCATAAACCACCTGTCGCCACACTCACATTACCGTTCAACGATACAGTTTTATAAGCACAAATACTTTGATCAGCACCAGCATTAACAGTTGCAGCATCAGATATGGTTATTATTATTGAATGAGATGATGCAGGACATGACCCGTTATTAGTTGATGATAAAGTGAGTGTTACACTTCCGGCAGCCGTATCTGCATTACTTGGAGAATATGTGTTTGTAAGGAACGTGTTTGATGGTGCAAATGATCCTGAGCCAGAGGTTGTCCATAAACCTGAAGAACTTCCACCGGTTATCGTTCCAAAGAGATTAATTGTGTTACCTGCACAGATGGTTTGATTCGTTCCGGCATTTGCTGTAGAAGGACTATTGCTGACGTTTACATTACTTGATCCAGCAGGACTTGTACAACCGTTTACAGTGGCAGTAACGCTGTAAATTCCACCATCAGCAAAGCTGACGTTTAGCCTTGATGGATTTTGTAGTGATGAGGCGAAACCGTTAGGTCCTGTCCAATTATAGCTTGCGGTAGGGATATTATTAGTACTGAGGAAAAGATCTGCTCCAACACACAGTGGTCCATTATTATTAACTACAGGAACTAAAGGAGTTGGCTTCACTGCTTTCGAATAATTGAAAGCAGATCCGGCACAACCATTTGCTGTTGGTATGATTTGGTAGTTGACATTGATAGTCGAAGTAGTTGTATTAACCAAAGTTTCAGCTATTGGATTACTTGCCTGATTGATAACAGCAGCATTACTAATACCTGTAACTGGAGCACGACTCCAGG
>JANPIB010000037.1:0-24943 GCA_031424775.1 Chitinophagales bacterium
AAGGTTAAAAAATATGTGCCTTGCAATACTTGTAGTGGAAGTGGTGCAAAAGACAAAGGCAGTGTTCAGAATTGCAGCACTTGTGGCGGTAGCGGACAGGTGAGAAGGGTTACCAATACTTTCCTTGGGCAAATGCAAACGGTTACAACTTGTCCGTCTTGTAATGGTGAGGGATCGGTTGTAACTGCAAAATGTACTTCATGTAAAGGTGAAGGAAGAATGTATGGTGAAGAAATGGTTACCATCAACGTTCCAGCTGGTGTGCAGGAAGGAATGCAACTGAGCATGCAGGGCAAAGGAAATGCAGGTGAAAGAGGTGGATCAAATGGTGACCTGATCATTTTAATTGAAGAAGAACAACACAAAGAATTGCAGCGTGATGGTTTGAACGTTGCTTTCGATTTACATATCTCATTTCCTGATGCCGCTTTCGGAACTTCAGTTGAAGTGCCAACCATTGATGGAAGAGCTAAGATCAAAATTCCGCCAGGTACACAAAGCGGAAAAATATTTCGCCTGAAAGGAAAAGGGTTTCCTGAAGTGAATGGATATGGAAGAGGTGACCAGTTGATCCACGTAGATGTGTGGACTCCTCAAAACCTTACCTCAGAAGAAAAAGCTATGCTTGAGAAACTGGCTAAGAGTGAAAACTTTCAGCCACATCCTGACAAGAACAATAAAAGTTTCTTCGATAGGGTGAAGGAGGCTTTTAGTTAGTCGGCTAGCAATTCTCTACTCATCGTCCCTTGTGTCACTCACTTGTACTTCAGAACTTTGAGGAACTGTTTCTTATTTCTGGTTTCTCGTTAATTCAGTTTCTTGTTTGGCTGCTACTAATTGGAAATATTTCCTGAACTTAACCTCCAACTAGAAACGCCAAACTAGAAACTATAAACCAGAAATAAGTACCTAGCATCCAGCATCTAGCATCCAGCAACTAGTAAGTCTTATCTTTAGCTAACATGAGTCCCTTTTTTCAAAAGATAATAAAAGATCAGGCTCTTAAAAGTGGTCAGCAGGTAGGGCAGATGTCTGCTTATCGTGCTGCCAAACAGCTTAGGAGATTCCGTTTCACACTTGTACGTACTGTACGAGATGCTATGTTGATCCTTCTTGGAATCATGTCTGCAGGTTTGGGTGTAAAAGGTTTCCTGCTTCCCAATGGTTTTTTTGATGGAGGCTGTACTGGTATTTCAATGATCGTTAATAAGGTCACAGGAATTCCTTTGTCCGTGATCCTTGTTGCTGTAAACATTCCTTTTATCTTACTTGGTTTAAAAACCCTCGGCAAAAAATTCTTTCTAAGAACTCTATTAGCGATCATCGGTTTTGCGATTTGCGTTGCACTAATGCCAGCCATTCATGTTACGAACGACAAACTTTTAGTCGCTGTTTTCGGTGGCTTCTTCCTTGGATTAGGAATTGGTTTGGCAGTAAGAGGTGGTGCTGTTTTAGATGGAACAGAAGTAATGGCTATCTACTTCAGCCGTAAGTCGAGTTTGACGATTGGCGATGTGATCCTTGTATTTAATGTGATCATATTTTCAGTTGCTGCATACCTCTTTAATATTGAAGTAGCACTGTATTCTACCTTAACTTTCTTATCAGCTTCCAAAACGGTTGATTTTGTAATAGAAGGTATTGAGGAGTACACAGGTGTTACAATTATTTCTGTTCATCACCAGGCTTTAGTTGATATGATCATGAATAAAATGGGTCGTGGACTTACTGTTTATAAAGGTGAAAAAGGTTTTGGTAAAGCAGGAGTGAGGAGAGACGACATGAACATCATCTTCACAGTAATTACCAGGTTAGAGATTTCTTCGTTACAGGCTGAGATAGAAAGGATAGACCCCAATGCCTTTGTTGTGATGGGTAGTGTTAAAGACACCAAAGGTGGAATGATCAAAAAAAGACCATTGCATTAATTAGTCATGCAGCTGGTATATCTCACGGATGTTTCTTCCCAGTCCGTCATAATCTAATCCATAACCAACCACAAACTTATTGGGAATAGAAAAGCAGGTATAGTCAATTGGGAATTGATATTTGGTAGCTTCAGGTTTGTGCAGCAAGACGGCAATTTTTAAAGATGCAGGTTGTTGATTTTCTAATTGAGGTAGAAAGTCATGAAGTGTTTTACCGGTGTCAATGATATCTTCCAGAATTACCACATGCCTTCCTTTGATGTCAGTATCTAAACCAATAGCGGTAACAACATGACCGGTTGACTTTGTTCCTTTGTAAGAGGCAAGCTTAATAAAACATATTTCAGCTTCAATCTCAAGTTGCTTAAAAAGATCAGAAGCGAAGATGAAAGATCCGTTTAGAATGGCAATGAAGAGAGGACGTTTGTCTTTATAGTCTGCCGAGATCTGCTGGGCCAAGTCTTTTATCTTGTTTTGAATAGTAGCTTCTGAAATGAAAGGAACAAACTCCTTATCATGAACTTTGATCAGCGACATAAGCAGTACTGCATTAGTTTGAAGCCGCTAATTTAGGAGTAACAGGTGAATTTGCTTTCAGATAAATCTTTTCACCAACCGCTGGCTGCTTTCCTTTTGGGATTCTATTATAATCCAGTAAAGCTTCTAACTGCACGCCTTCTTTTTGAGAGATGATCTCCAGTGTTTCATTTTGGGTTACCAGGTGAATCTCTTTGCTGCCTTTTTTAGGCTTTTTTGCTAAGAAGATCAATTGATCATAACCAAGAATGTCTGTGTGCTCATCCATTTCATTGAACTCAAGCAATTTTTTATAAGAAACATGAAACTCATTTGCCAAAGCAAGAAGAGAAGTGCCTTCTTTAGCAAGAATCACTTTAGTTGAGTTGATCGTAAACGAACTTTGAGGATACTCTAATGGATTGTAAACAGCTGACCTGATAATTGCATTCGTTTGAACAGCTTCTTTACTTTGCTCAGTTTTTTCTTTAGGCTCCTCAACAACTACAGCAGGTTTTATGATCTCTTCAGCTTTTTTAGTTTCTTCGGGCTGCGGTGCAATTTCTAAGCTTGTTACAACTGGTGTTGAGGCCTTTTCTTCATTTGCATAAGTAAAATGTCCATCCTGTTGTTGTTTACTTCTTTGCAAAGCGATCAATGTGTGCTCCTGCAAATTGTAGCGCTGAATTATTGTGATGAGTTGCTGTGCGTAAATTGAACTCGTTGCGTAGCCGGCTTTCTTCAAACCTTTCGCCCAACCTTCGTAATCTGTAGGATCAAGTGTGAAAAGGAAAGTGTAATAAGGTCTGTTCTTGAGAAAATCTGAATGGTCAGCAAATGACTCTTCTGCTGAGTTGTAAACTCTAAAGCACTCACCTTTTTCATCATCATCGTGGTAAGTCTTTGCTCCGGTCCATTCAGTTTTACATTTAATACCGAAGTGATTATTTGATCTTTTTGCAAGATCGCTTTCACCACTTTGAGATTCCAGTATGCCTTGTGCCAAAGTAATTGAAGCCGGAACACCTGAACGGATCATTTCTTTGATGGCAACCTCTTTATACTTGCTGATGTAGTCTGCAACTTTAGAATCAGTCTGACAAAAAGCGGTAATCACCACTAAGCAACAAAAAATGGCAGGAATAATTTTCTTTAACAGCATTACTTTCTTTTTTTGATGAGCATCAAACCATCTCTCACTGTCAACATCACCTGCTCTGTTCTTGAATCGTTAGCAACATGTTCATTGAAGGCATGTATGGCTAAAGCATTCTTTCCGGTTATCGTCTCTTTTAAAACTTGTCCGTGAAAAAGCACATTGTCTGCTATGATCACTCCATTCTCACTTAAACAAGGAACCACCATTTCATAGTAGTGGATATAATTCGTTTTATCAGCATCAATAAAAACTAAGTCCCACGTGTAATTAAGTGATGGAATTAAATCAAGTGCGTTTCCCTGGTGTAAAAATATTCTATTAACCGAATTAGAAATCTTAAAATTAGCCTTAGCGGTCTCAACATCAGCCTCTCGTAATTCTATCGTGTGGAGCTCCCCACCTTCCTGTAAACCTTTAATTAAGCATAAAGCACTGTAACCAGTAAAAGTTCCGATCTCAAGGATGAATTTTGGTTGTTGAATCGTACTCAACATGCTGAGTAGCTGACCCTGCAACTTGCTGCTAAGCATGTGAGCATGAGGGTGAGTTGTCAGTGTTTGTTGATGAATTGCTTCTAAATGCTGATCAAGTTCTGTAGTGAATTGCTCAGCATATTTTTCGGCTAACTCATTTACCAATTCCACGTTGTTCGGGTTTTCCTGGTGATGAGATTAAAAGCAAACCGATGAAGGTTAAAACTCCATTAATTAAAATGAGTTCGTTCCCAATTTTATAACCATTGAATATAGTTTCAGATAGTGAATTCAGACCTAAACTGTTGATGTGAAGCTTAGCTTCATACCATGCTGGGTTACTCAACATATCAATAAAAGCGGCAATTGTTGGAGCAATGATGCATACCGGCCAAATTAGGTTAGAACGGATTTGCTTTTTCGTAAGTATTCCGAATGCAAAAAGACCAAGCAATGGACCGTAAGTGATTCCGGCAAATTTTAAAATGAAGTCAATGATCAATTTATCATTGATCCATTTAAATACTAGCACCAATAAAAAAAAGATCACAGCAAAAGTAAAATGCACCTTTAATCTGGTTCTCTTTTTACTTTTTTCTGTAGCTTCCTTCTTTTTAAGGTTGAGGATATCGATGCAAAAGCATGAGGTTAGTGAAGTGATAGCACCGTCCACACTAGGAAATAAGGCAGAGATCAATGCAATGATGAAGATGATTCCAATCAAGCCACTGAATTCATCGCTTAGTGCAATGGTTGGGAAAAGATCGTCCGGTGCAGTTTTGATGCCTTTTGTTTCTGCATATAAATAAAGAATACCACCTAAAACAAGAAACAGGAAGTTTACTACCATCAACACAGCAGTAAACGTCATCATATTCTTTTGAGAGTCTTTCAGGTTTTTAACTGATATATTTTTCTGCATCATTTCCTGGTCTAACCCAGTCATTGCAATGGCAATGAACATTCCGCCAAAAATGTGTTTCCAGATATACGAGGTAGCGTTTACATCCCAATTAAACAACCGGGTATAACCTTTCTCTGACATTAGCGATAAAGCTCCGCCAAAGTCCATACCCATTGCTTTTGTTATAACGATTATACATACTACTAATCCAAGTAGCATTCCTGTGGTTTGTAGTGTGTCAGTATAAATGATCGTCTTAACTCCACCCTCAAAAGTATAAAGAAGTATAAGGACAAGTATTACAAGTGCTGTTGCCTCAAAAGGAATTCCGAGTTTATTGAAGATGAATGTTTGGAGTACGCTGATCACTAAGTAAAGCCTTGCTGTAGCACCAACGGTTCTCGATAAGATAAAAAAGAAAGCACCCGCTTTATGTGCATTAACGCCAAACCTTTGTTCCAGGTAAGTGTAAATGCTGGTAAGGTTTAGCCTGTAGTAAAGCGGTAATAACACAAAAGCAATTACAATATAACCAATCAGGTATCCAAGAACGATTTGGTAATAATAGAAGTTTCCTGTTCCAACTCCACCAGGAACACTCACAAACGTAACGCCACTTAAACTGGTTCCGATCATTCCGAAAGCCACCAGCATCCAGTTGCTTTTCTTATTGCCGATAAAGAACGAATCATTATTCGAATTGCGACTGGTAAACCAAGCCACAATCAATAGCAAAACAAAATATCCGATAACAAAGCTGAATAAAAGTGTTGGCGACATAAGCAAATCTTAGAGAGGCGTAAAATAGTAAATATTGGGCTAATATTGTGTCGGATGGCATCAACGTCTTATAAAACTATGGCAGTTTTTTGTGGCTCTAGATCAGGAGTCAACACTTTGTATGTACAGCATGCACAGGAACTAGGAAAGTTAATGGCACAACAAAATGTGTCTTTGGTTTATGGAGGTGGAAGTAAAGGTTTGATGGGTGCTGTGGCTGATGCGGTAATGCAGAGTGGTGGAAAAGTGATCGGTGTAATTCCTGAAGTGCTGGTTAAATGGGAAGCTCAACATCACGGAATTACCAAATTGCATGTAGTGGAAGATATGCATGCAAGAAAAAGAATGCTGTACGAATTATGCGATGTAGCTATCATTTTACCGGGTGGTAATGGAACTTTAGACGAGATGTTTGAAATGCTCACCTGGAATACTTTGCAGATACATGACAAGAAAATATTTGTGCTCAACTCTGCTGGTTTCTATGATAATCTGATCCAGCATATTCAAAAAATGACTGACGAAGAATTTTTGTATGAGGATTGGCGACAAAGAGTAATTGTTGTAAACGAACCAGCAGAAATTTTTAAATAAAAATATCCTGGTGATCTTTTGCTGATGTTACTTCCAATAGGGTTTTCACTGCTTTCTTTCCCTCAACACCCAAGTCAATTGAGAAATTATTTACGTACAGATCAATGTGCTGCTTCATTACTGATTCTTCCATCTCCTGCGAATGTTGCTTTACATAATCTGTGATCAACGGATAATTTGAAAATGCATACTCTACACTTTTCCTGATGAGTTGATCCACTTTCTTCGCCACATTTTCGCCAAGTGATCTTTTTGCAACAATCCCACCTAAAGGAATCGAAACCCCTGCTTTTTGCTCCCAAAAATCACCTAAGTCTAGTAGCTTAACCAATCCTTTGTTTTGATAGGTGAACCTGTTTTCATGGATGATTACCCCAGCATCAACTTCATCATTCAAAACTGCATCCTCTATTAGGTAAAATACCATGAACTTTTTCTTCTTGGCTGTTGGAAAAGCTTGGCTGAAAAGTAGATGTGCTGTTGTATTCTCACCTGGGATGGCAATAGATAGATTCTCAACTTCACTAAGATCAATTTCCATTTTCGCAATCAACAATGGACCAACCCCTTGTCCTAAAGCCCCACCGCTATTCAGTAGAACGTAATTATCTAAGATCAATGGAAGTGTACCGTAACTGATTTTGGAGATGTCAAGTTTGTCAGCTTTAGCCCATTCGTTCAAGGTTTGTACATCCTCAAGTACAACATCGAATTCAAAATCTTCAGAATCTATCTTTCCATTCACCAAAGCATCAAAAATAAATGTATCGTTTGGGCAAGGACTAAAACCAAGGGTTAGTTTCATGTTCAGGCTAGCTTATAAAGTTTGTCCAGGTACTTGAGTAGCGTTTGATTGAGGTTTTCAATGGACGATTTAATCTCCCATTTACTTTTGTCTCTTTCGCCTATGTAATTGGATGTTGCCCTAATCTGGATAAACGGAATATTGAACATCCGGCAAACGTAGTGGAAAGCAGCACCTTCCATACTTTCTATCACAGCATCATACTTTTTTACAAGTTGATTTTTTCTATCAGCTGAAGTGGTGATCTCGTTTATAGTAACGCTGTTTACTTCAGGCAGTTTAAGTAGATTATAATCCTTGAGCCACTGATTTGGCAGCCTCCGTTTTTCGTATGGCGGATAGCTTGACTTCTCCAGCTTAAGATCAAAAATATCCTTCCACTTTCCATCTTCCTGTACTCCCATATCACCAAGAGATTCTTCGGTAATGCAAACCACTTTTCCAAGTGTGCTTTTCTCATCAAAACATCCTGCAATGCCTACCTGGATCATCAGGTCTGGTTTCTCATCATTTATCAACTTGGTCAGTGAAACTGCAGTAGCCAGCATGCCAACTCCACTTTGATGAAAGCTCAGTTTCAATCGTTTGCTTTCACTGGTATAAAGCGGATCAACCTGTAAAAAAGCAAGCATCCATTCATCAACTGTGGCAGCAGTAACTACAACTCGCATAGGAGACAAAGGTCGTAGCTTCAGGTTGATTCTGCAACTGCAATCTCATTCTTTCCAGAACCTTACCTTTGTTTTAAATTTTTGGATTAAGGATGGTGTATCTTACTAGACTTGAACATTTTAATGCTGCTCACAAACTGTACAATCCAAACTGGAGCAGGGAAAAGAATGACGAGGTGTTTGGAATGTGTGCCAACGATAATTGGCATGGGCATAATTTCGACCTGTATGTTACAGTAAAAGGAGAACCTGATGTTGATACCGGTTTTCTAATGGATGTAAAAAATCTAAGCAAATTAATAAAGGAATACGTGATCGAGAAAGTAGATCATAAGAATCTCAACATGGATGTTGATTTTTTGCAAGGAAAAATGTGCAGTACTGAAAATCTGGCAATCGGCATTTGGAATGAGCTAAAACCTCTTTTGCCTGCTCAGGTACAGTTGCACTGTGTTAAGTTGTATGAAACTCCTCGTATTTACGTTGAATATTTTGGCTGATGAACAGAAGAGTAGCGGTCTATAGAAAAGAACAATTTAATGCGGCTCACAGGTTGAATGTGCCTGAGTGGGATGATGCCACTAACCAGAAAGTGTTTGGCAAGTGCAATCTGCCAAATTACCATGGTCATAATTATGAACTGGAGGTGAAAGTTGTGGGTGAACCTGATGAACGTACAGGTTATGTGATGGATATGAAGTTATTGTCTGACCTGATTAAAAGGGAAGTGTTGCTTCGGTTCGATCATAAAAACCTGAATCTTGATACTATTGAGTTCAAAGAATTGAACCCTACGGCTGAAAATATTGTTGTTACAATTTATAACCTGCTAAGACCACATATTGATATAATGTTTGATCTACAGATCAGGTTATATGAAACGCCGAGGAATTTTGTAGAGTACCCCGTTCAGTAAAGAACAGAAACCTGAAGGGTGCGACGCCACGAAGTCGAATAGTGAACAAAAGATCACTTCATAAAAAGAATTATGTCGTATAAAAAAGTTGAAGAGTATTGTGATGATACATCAGATGGGATAGCCAAAGCCACGAAAGAAATTTTGCAGTTGGTTGGTGAAGATGCTGAAAGAGAAGGTTTGCAAAAAACCCCTGAACGTGTAGCTAAAGCCATGCAGTACCTGACTCATGGATATAAAATGGATGCTGTTGCTATTTTGAATTCAGCCAAGTTTAAAGAGGATGTGAGCGAAATGGTTATTGTGAAGGATATTGAACTTTACTCAATGTGTGAGCACCACATGCTGCCTTTTTTTGGCAAAGCTCATATTGCATACATACCAAACGGACATATTGTTGGACTTAGCAAACTCGCCAGGATTGTTGATGTTTTTTCCAGGAGGCTCCAGGTACAGGAAAGATTAACGACGCAGGTTTTGGAAGCAATAAAAGAATCTTTGAATCCACAAGGTGTGGCTGTAGTTATAGAAGCCAAACATCTTTGTATGATGATGAGGGGTGTGCAAAAGCAAAATTCTGTTACTACTACCTCTGCTTTCGATGGAGAATTTTTAAATAACCACGTTACTCGTAATGAGTTTTTGAAATTGATCTCAGCAAGGCTCAGCTAAAATATCTCACCCAAGGGTTTGAAAGACAGGTTGATTTGTTTACTTTAGTGACACAATCATCTTTAAAACCCCAAAATGGAAATATCCCCTGAATTAGCAAGAGCATGCATGGAAAATTACGTGCAGGTAATGAAATCCGATGACCCCAAACCAATCGAGGATTCATATTCTACAGTTGTATCTTTTTCTACCCCCGAGTTCGCTGAGTGGTTGCAACAGCACAGATATCTTGAAACTTCTTCTCAATTAAAACTGGCTTTTGGAATTTATACGCTAGAGGCTGCTATTTCTGTTGGCAAACCTGAATATGCAGGACGTTTAACCACTTTTGTTTGGCCAGTAGTTAATGGAGAAGAAATGGCACCATTTAATGGTGGTCAATTATCACCTTAATATGAATATTGCATACTATCAATATTTGCAATACTTATGTTTATTGGCGGCTTTATTTTGCTATAAGGATTTAAAGCAGCGATCCCTCCATTTGCTTTTGCCTTTAATGGTTGTTGTGTGTATAGTTGAAACATTGGCTCATTATTATTTGCAATTAGGTTTTTCAAACAATTATGGTATTTATAATTGTTGGGTTATTGCGTCTGTCGTTATTTATTATTTCATCTTTGATAAGCTGCTTTGCTTCAAAGGTTGGAAGCGAAGATTATATCTTGTCTCTGCAGGAGTTACGATTCTTTTTATGCTGCTGGAGTTTTTTGTGATTTCGTGGGGAAAATATCTGATACATACTGTTATAATTACCAGCATTCAATATATGCTTATTTGCTGCCTTTTGGTTGCACAATTGGTGATGGATGATGTTCAACCTGTTCGATTATCTTCTCATCCCTATTTTTGGTTCGCAGCAGGATTGCTTATTTTTTCTGCCGGATATGCTATTTTAATCGGACTTCACCCATATATCAGAGATAATAATCTTTTACTATTCGGTAAACGACTTTATTTCATCATCGGTCCTATGCTAAACGTAATTCTTTACTCTTGTTTCATCATCGCAATTGTTCTATGCTCCAGGTACAAACAAATATCACCAGCGTCATCATAGCAGTCATACTGATGGTGGTTATTCTGGCAGTCTTTGTACTGGTGCTCATCCTTTATTTCAACAATAAGAGACTGGCTAGCATCAGGGAAAAAGAATTGCTTATTAAAGAATATAACCAGGCATTATTATCTGCACAACTGGAAGTTCAGGAACAAACAATGAAACAGATTAGCCAGGAGATACATGATAATGTTGGACAAATACTCTCTCTCGTAAATCTTAATTTAAAAACACTAACACCTGGTGATTCAGAAAAAATTGAAACCACTACAAAATTGGTGAACAAGGCTATTACAGATCTAAGGGCTCTTAGTAAAAGCCTGAACCCTGATGCTATTCTAAAAATCGGTTTGATGCAGCTTATTAAAAACGATCTTGAGCAGTTACAAAAAACGGGGCAGTTTACTACCAGTCTTGAGATTGAGGAAGAGCCTGAAATTCCAACCGGTAAGTTGGTTATTCTTTATCGCATGATCCAGGAAGTGCTGAATAATATTATCAAACATTCTGAAGCCACAGCGGTAAAGGTGAAAATTGATTCAGATATTATCAGCCTGGCTGATAATGGTAAAGGATTCAATCTTTCTGATACCAGCAATGGTTTAGGTTTGATGAATCTTCAGCAAAGAGCAAAACTGATCAATGCCGAAGTGAAACTCAGCTCCGATATCGGTAAAGGAACAAGTGTTATATTTAGCCTGAATAAAATTTGATGAAATCAGTTGCTTTAGTTGATGATCATGTATTGCTCCGACAAGGGTTGGCTAGCCTTGTAAACACTTTCCCTGACTACCAGGTTTGCTTTGAAGCGGATAACGGGCGGCAATTTATAGATAAGCTAAAAACTGTTGAAGAAAAACTCGATGCAGTTTTGGTTGACATTCACATGCCTGTGATGAATGGTTTTGAAACAGTTTCATGGCTTTCAAAAAATCATCCTCAAATAAAAGTACTTGCTTTAAGTATGAGTGATGAACAGGATGTGATCATTAAAATGCTTCAATCCGGTGCTCATGGCTATATTTTAAAGAACACTACTCCAGATGAATTACACCAGGCTTTAGAAGCAGTGATCACAAAGGGGTTTTACATGAATGACCTTGTAACTATAAATCTTTTGAGTGCTGTAACAAAACGACAAGTTAATCAAGCTGATACCTCTGATCTTAATGAACGGGAGATGGAGTTTCTCAAGCTGTGTTCTACAGATCTTTCATTGATTGAAATTGCTGATAAGATGAATCTTAGTGTAAAAACGATGGACTTTTATAAGAGTAGTATCGAGAAAAAAACGGGCATTAAAGGACGGATCTCTTTGGTTAAATTTGCGATCAAATCAGGAATTGTTCAACCTTAATTATTGCTGTGAGTTGGATCTTATTCTTTATATACCTTCTGCTGTTTTCATGGCTACTTACTAGGATCGGGTTAATAAGAAGATCGGGTTTGCCTAATGCTATTATTTGTGGTTTATTTCTTTTAAAGATCCTAGCCGGAATTGCTTTCTTCCAGTTCTATTCACTTCCTGCAAATAAGCCAACCAGCGACACCTGGAAGTTTTATAATCGCAGTTTAAGTGAGACAGATGTGCTGTTAAGCAATCCAGCTCAGTTTGCAAAAAGCCTTTTTACTTCTAAGTACGAATCAACTGGAGGTTTATTCAGTGATCAACAATCTTATTGGAATGATGTGAAAGATGATGTGATGGTTAAGCTGATGGCTGTATTCAACATGTTTACGGGTAAGCACTATTTTTCAAACATCATCTTCTTTAATTTCCTCTTCTTTTTTGGGCTAATTGCCTTTTACCGGCTGATGCGATCTTTCTTTCCTGAACAGAACTACTTGCTGCTAGCTTCCGTTTTTATGATACCATCTTTCCTCTTCTGGTGTAGTGGTATTCATAAAGATGGATTGATCTTCTCAATCTTAGGACTCATATTATATAGTTATCATCAGCTTTTGCAAAGACAAAAGATCATTCGGGGGATCATAATAATTCTTTTGGGATTAGCTGCAGTTTTTCTGCTTCGCAGTTACATCGTCTTAGCTTTATTGCCCTGCCTTTTCATCGGACTTTTGGTACAGAGATTTCCTCGTAATAAAAATCTGGTTATACTGGTGAGTATAGTTACTGGCTTGATCTTAATATTCTCAGCTAAGTACATCCATCCAAAACTCAATATCCCAGCCTATATAGTTGAGAAGCAATCTCAATTCAAAAAATTGTCCGGAGGTTCTGAAATAGTAACTCCTGAATTACAGCCAACTTTCAATAGCTTTCTTTCAGCCTCCCCTTCCGCTTTGGATGTTGCTTTCATCCGTCCCCACATGACAGAAAACGGACTCAGCTCTCAAATTGCGTCTTTCGAGATTATAGTTATCTTGACCTTCTTCCTGTTTTGTATTTTCAAGGGAAGGAAAAAATCTTTGCCTTCAGTCGTGATAGTTTGCTGGCTCTTTGCAGGTATTGTACTACTCATCATTGGCTATACCGTAAATTTTTCCGGTGCTGTTGTTCGGTATCGAAGTTTGATGCTACCTTTCCTAATCACTCCTGCAATAGGATTGTGGCTCTCATCAAAACAAATTAAAAAAAATAATATCTGAGATATTTCTCATCATCGGACATTTAATTCCAATTTATACGGTATTAAATCATCTTTTTTTGTGATGGTCTATCATAAAATTGGCTGAATTCAGAAAAAATCTTTGTTTTGCGACTGAAACAACAAATTTTATGTCGTTACGATTTCAAGCCATTAGCAAGCTTACCTCAGACAAATCAGTAAGCGTTGCAGGATCAGCCAAGATCACCGGCATCTTCGGTGAAAATGTATTCACTTTAAAAACTGCCAGGGAATATCTAAGTGATGAAGCTTACAAAAGCCTCACAGTTAGTGTTAGAGGTGGTAAAAAAATAGACAGAGCTGTAGCCAACCAGATTGCAAACGGAATCAGGGCTTGGGCAGAAAGCAAAGGCGTAACTCACTATACACACTGGTTTCAGCCATTAACAGGTACAACTGCTGAGAAGCATGATTCATTTTTTACACTTAAAGGTGATGGAACAGCGATCGAAGAATTTGATGGAGCTGCATTGATTCAGCAAGAACCTGATGCATCTTCTTTTCCAAGCGGTGGATTGAGAGCAACTTTCGAAGCTCGTGGCTACACAGCCTGGGATCCTTCTTCCCCAGCTTTTATTATGGAGATTGGTAATGGCAAAACCCTTTGCATTCCTACCATCTTCGTTTCTTATACCGGTGAATCGCTTGACTATAAAGCTCCTTTATTGAAAGCATTGGAAGCAATCAATAAAGCTGCGGTTGACGTTTGTAATTATTTTGATAAGAACATAACGAAGGTTACCCCTACTCTCGGTTGGGAGCAGGAATATTTTGTGATTGATGAGGCTCTCGCAAATGCCAGACCCGACTTAGTTCAGTGTGGAAGAACCGTCTTTGGTGCTTCACCTGCTAAAGGTCAGCAGTTAGAAGATCATTACTTCGGATCGATACCTGAAAGAACTTACGCTTTCATGCGAGATTTCGAAGCTGAGGCTTATAAACTCGGAATTCCACTTCGTACTCGTCATAATGAAGTAGCACCAGCTCAATTTGAGTGTGCTCCGATCTTTGAAGAAGTGAACATCGCTGTTGATCACAACACTTTATTGATGGATATCATGAGCCGTGTTGCTAAAAGACACCGGCTGGTAGTGCTTCTTCACGAAAAACCTTTTGCAGGCATCAATGGTAGCGGTAAGCACAACAACTGGAGTATGGCTACCGATACAGGAGTAAACTTATTAGCTCCTGGTAAAACGCCAAAGACCAACCTGATGTTCCTGACTTTCTTCGTGAACACAATTAAAGCAGTGCATGATTATGCTGATATTTTAAGAGCAGGTATCGCTTCAGCTCCAAACGATCACAGGCTTGGTGCGAACGAAGCTCCTCCGGCTATCATCTCAGTTTTTGTTGGTCAATATCTAGCTAAAGTGCTTTCTGATATTGAATCAAGAGTGGGTGATAAATTCGATGAGCAGGATGAGGCGATTTTGAAATTGGACCTGCATCGCAGTATTCCGGAACTGATGTTAGATAATACGGACAGAAACAGAACTTCTCCTTTCGCATTCACTGGTAACAAGTTTGAGTTTCGTGCAGTAGGGTCCTCTGCCAACTGTGCCAATGCTATGACGATTGTAAATACCATTATGGCTGATACTTTGAAGAAATTCAAAGCAGAAGTTGATGGTTTGATTGAAAAAGGTGACAAGAAAGAAGTGGCTATTATCCAGGTAATTCAAAAATACATTGTAGATAGTAAGGCGGTATTGTTTGAAGGTGATGGATATAGTGAAGACTGGCATAAAGAGGCTGAAAAAAGAGGCTTGCCAAATTTAAAAACAACACCTGTTGCATTGGATGCAATGGTTACCAAAAAAGCAAAAGCTCTTTTTGAAAACAACGGTATCTATACACATCCTGAGTTAGAAGCAAGGCATGAGATAGAATTGGAAAAGTATATTAAGAAAGTTCAGATCGAAGCAAGGGTGATGGGAGATCTGGCATTGAATCATATTCTTCCTGCTGCGATCAAATATCAAAACCAACTCATCTCAAATGTGAAAGGGTTGAAAGATCTTGGAATTGATGAAACACTTTACAGAAGCCAGGTATCAGTGTTGAGAGAACTGAGTGAACACATTCAAGTAGTGCATGAGCAAGTGTATAAAATGATCGAAGCAAGAAAAACAGCAAACAACATTGCAGACACTCGTGAAAAAGCAATTGCTTATTGTGATGATGTAAAAGGTAAATTCTTTGATGAGATCCGTTATCACGTTGATAAATTGGAGAATCTTGTTAACGATGATGAGTGGACTTTACCTAAGTACCGAGAGTTATTGTTCTTAAGATAATTGGTTAGAGATTTATGAGTCAAGCCGCTTTTCGATAAAGCGGCTTTTCTTTTTCACCTTATCTATATCAACTTTCGCCGAAAGGGCATTTATTTCAACCTGGTTTTAAGTGTAGTTACCGCTAAATAGCTCAATTTCAATTTCAAATACTACAAGATGAAAAAGCTCATGTTCTTATTGGTTACCTCTTTAGCAATAGGCTTTGCTGCCAATGCACAAGGCAGAGGTGGTGGAATGAATCCTGCTGAGATGATTCAGCAATACAAGGATTCACTAAATCTTTCTGATCTTCAGGTTGATTCAGTGAAAACCATTTTCAAAGAATTTCTTCCTAAGCAAATGGAACTCAGGCAAAATCAGGATATGAGCCGTGAAGAAAGAATGGCCAAAATGAAGGAAATCAACGACCAAAGAAATGCAAGAATGAAAGCCGTTCTAACCGATGAACAGTTCAAAAAATTACAGGAAATGGAAGAGCGTCGTCGTCAAAGAATGATGCAAGGTGGAGGAGGAAGAGGCGGAAATTAATTTTATCACCCATGAAGGACTATTGCCATCGGATTTCCGATTGCTTTTTCATTTTACTTCATTTATCGTTTCAATAACTAAATCTGGACAGATTTTCGCCTTGGGGAAGTACAAATTCCATGAGCTTCCTATGAAATTCTTAAGACTTTTACCTGCTTTATTACTGCTCGTAGCATCAACGGCAAAAGCTCAATTTGATTCAAGCTGGAACGTAACGATCAACGATAGCAGCAGAAAGATCATTGTATCGAATTTTGCTTCTGTGTCTGAAGCCAGGAGTGTGATCAACGAGATCATTTCTGTGATGAATCTGAAAGTGAATTTTGAAGTTAGAGAAGCGAATGTTCCAAATGCAGGAGCAGTGGTGTATAACAACAAGCGATTTATCCTTTATAATCCGTCCTTCATTAAACAGATTGATAGAGCTGCCAAAACAGACTGGGCTTCTATCAGTATTCTGGCTCATGAAATAGGTCACCATGTTTTGGGACATACTTTTAAATCTGGCGGAAATTTATATCAGCAGGAATTAGATGCAGATCAATTTTCAGGAATGGCTTTAAAAAAAATGGGGGCTACATTGGAAGAATCGCAAGCGGCAATGATCTTAGTTGCAAGCGACAGAGCTTCTGCAACTCACCCTGCAAGAATTTCAAGGCTTGATGCAATTGCTAAGGGCTGGTATAAAGTTGCTGCACCTGAAAATAGCGATGTGGCATCTGCAAAAGCAACTCAGCCTATAACCACCACTTCAGTTTCTGAACGAAGTTCAGTTTCTGTGGCAAGTGAAAAAAGAAATAGCAGAGAGTCTGTGATATCTGACAGAAATATTTTAGTAGATGTTAAATTCTCCATTGATAAGAATAACGAATACTTTATTACCGTTCAGAACAATGTGGTAAGATGGGATGGAAATAATCTTGATGTAGTTGGTAAACTCGGCAAGTTGAAAAATCCTGATTACCCCTATTACATTTATGATGCATCTAAAACCTATTACCTGATCTCCAATGAAGGTTACATGTTAACCCAAAGTGGAAACAAAGTTGGTTACTTAACGATGCACACGGCTTCGGCTACTGCCGGAAGATGATATATATACTACTAGAGTAGCAAAAAGAAGAGGTCCGTGGATATTCGGACCTTTTTTTGAATAAAGTTCTATTAGTACAAGTGAGTGACACAACGAAGCTCAATCGGAGTTACTGGCTTCTGCTCAACATTATTTCATCTTGAATGTTTCCAGGAACTTGGTTGTAAAATTGCCACTCCTGAAATCTTCGTTCTGCATTAGTTGAAGATGGAAAGGGATGGTAGTCTTAATTCCTTCGATCACATACTCACTCAAAGCTCTGTACATGGTGCTGATAGCTTCTTCTCTTGTTTGTGCAACAGTGATTAGCTTACCGATCATTGAATCATAATAAGGAGGAATCACATAACCAGCATACACATGACTGTCAACACGTACACCATGACCACCAGGTGTGTGTAAATTGGTGATCCTACCTGGAGATGGACGGAAATCGTTGTACGGATCTTCAGCATTGATTCTACATTCAATAGCACACATCTGAGGCTCGTAGTTTCTGCCACTGATCTTTTCGCCCATAGCGATCTTGATCTGCTCTTTAATAAGATCAAAGCTGATCACCTCTTCAGTAACACAATGTTCTACCTGGATACGAGTGTTCATTTCCATGAAGTAGAAATTGCGATGCTTATCAACCAGGAACTCGATCGTTCCAACACTTTCATAATTAATAGCAGATGCAGCTTTGATAGCAGCTTCACCCATTGCTTGTCTCAACTCAGGAGTCATGAATGGTGAAGGTGATTCTTCAACCAATTTCTGGTGACGACGTTGAATAGAACAATCTCTTTCTGACAAGTGACACACTTGACCGTACTGGTCACCTGCAACTTGTATTTCAATATGTCGAGGTTCTTCAACGAACTTCTCCATGTAGATACCATCGTTCTTGAAAGATGCAGCAGCTTCAGCTTTGGCTGTGTTGAAAGCCTTTTCCATTTCACTTTCTTCCCATACAACCCTCATTCCTTTACCACCCCCACCAGCAGTTGCTTTAAGTATAACTGGATAGCCAACATTATTCTTAGCAAGATCTTTTGCCTGGTCTACACTTTCTAATAAGCCACCACTTCCAGGAACAACAGGAACACCGGCCTTGATCATTGTTTCTTTAGCAGTGATCTTATCACCCATCTTGCTGATCATATCTGGAGTTGGTCCGATAAACTTGATTCCATGATCAGCACATATCTGTGAGAACTTAGCATTCTCGGCTAAGAAACCATAGCCTGGATGAATTCCATCGGCATTAGTGATCTCAGCTGCTGCCATAATGTGAGGAATGTTCAGGTAAGAATCAGTGCTTGCTGGCTTACCAATACAAACTGCTTCATCAGCAAAGCGAACATGAAGACTGTCTTTGTCAGCAGTTGAGTAAACAGCAACAGTTTTAATACCCATCTCACGACAGGTTCTTATTACACGAAGAGCAATCTCTCCTCGGTTGGCAATCAATATTTTCTTCAACATAAAATTAATGTGCTAATGTGCTAATGTGCTGATTTGCTAATGCAGTGACACGCTAACACTTTTTAAAATAATAAGAAGCTCAATTGTTTTACGCTGGTTCAACAAGGAACAACGGCTGATCAAACTCCACCGGACTTGCATCATCTACCAACACCTTAACGATCTTTCCGCTTACTTCACTTTCAATCTCGTTGAATAGTTTCATTGCTTCGATAATACAAACCACTTTACCGGTGTTAACTTCATCACCTACCTCAACTAAAGAAGGTTTGTCAGGAGATGATTTGCGGTAAAACGTACCGATCATCGGGCTTTTGATAGTAATTAAGTTATCTGCCTGAGCAGCTTTCGGAGCTGCTGGAGCACCTGCTTGTGGTACAGCTTGGGTAGCCTGAGGTGCTGCTGCCATTGGCTGTGGAGCAAAAACCTGCTGAGGTGCAGAAACGAAATTCTGAACTGCTTCCTCTTTTTGTTTGATGGTTATTTTAAAATCCTTCTCTTCAATGCTAAGCTCTCCAATATTGCTTTTGTTCACAATTTTGATCAACTCCTGGATTTGCTTGAAGTCCATAATTGGCAGTTTTTGGTGAAAAATGGGTCAATTTCTCTTGAAATGGCGGGCAAAATAGGCGTTTTTGGCTAAAAATCGCAGGAAATGAAATAAATCTGGATAAATACAACCGCTGTGTTTAGTGATTGCAGGTTATTATGATACAAGCTTTAGTTTTTCATGGCTTCGTCTGTTGTGTCACTCACTTCAAGGTTCCGAATTTATGGGCAGCAATTAAAGATTATACTTTAGCTGAAGCGTACTATTAATTCGTTCTTGAAGCAGGTCTATAAGTTCGGCATCCATAAACTCGTACTCATCTTCTATATGGAGAATTTCTATTGGAGGTAACTGTAAGTGTCTGAAAAGCCCACTGACTTTTGATTTTTGACTTGGTTCCATCACAAAAACTAAATCAGCCCAATTCAAATCTTTTTCAGTGAGCACCCTTTCGCTTTTGGGACTTAAACCAGCAGAACGGATATTAAACCTGTTATCATTTTTGAAGATATAATCTGCAGTTCTGCTTCTTCTTTTATTTCGTCCACACAAAACCAAAATGTTAGGTCGTTCCATTTGAGTAAATTTAACTTACTCCACTAACTTGTGCCTCCTTATTCACCTTCTGAACCAATCCCTGTAACACTTTTCCCGGTCCAACTTCACTGAACTGTGTTGCTCCAGCAGCCACCATAGCTTGTACACTTTGAGTCCACCGAACAGCTCCGGTTAATTGATCAACAAGATTCTTTTTGATCTCCAGCGGATCAGTTACAGCCCTGGCTACCACATTCTGGTAAACCGGGCATGATGGTATATTAAATATGGTAGATTCAATCGCTGCAGCAAGTTCTTCTTTTGCAGGAGACATCAGAGGAGAATGGAAAGCTCCACCAACAGGTAAAACCAAAGCTCTTTTAGCTCCGGCAGCTTTCATTCTTTCACAAGCAATTTCAATTCCTTTTATAGAACCGCTGATCACCAACTGACCAGGACAATTATAATTAGCTGCCACAACCACTTCACCGGTTTCATCATAAACCTGCCTGCAAATCTCTTCCACTTTCTCATCAGCCAAAGCTAAAACTGCAGCCATGGTAGAAGGATTGATCTCACAAGCTTTCTGCATTGCCTTTGCTCTTATACTCACAAGTTTCAAAGCATCTTCAAAAGTCAAAGTGCTGTTTGCCACCAATGCTGAAAACTCACCCAAAGAATGACCAGCAACCATGTCTGGCTTAGCACCATCTATTGTTTTATAAGCAATAACTGAATGAAGAAAAACGGCAGGCTGGGTAACATTGGTTTGTTTTAAGGCTTCGTCAGTACCGTTGAACATGATCTCGCTGATGCGAAATCCAAGTACATCGTTTGCCTGTTCAAAAAGTTCTTTAGCCTGGGTGTTACTGTCGTACAGATTCTTTCCCATGCCACTGAATTGAGAACCTTGACCTGGAAATATGTATGCATGTGCCATTTGAAGCAATTTGCAGCGAAAGTAGGGAATCGTTCAAAAACGAAAGCAGTTCAACCTTGACCACGAATTATTATCAATTACACGAATTACACAAATTGAAAAGTAAAAACATCTCCCTTTCAACGCCTTGCAAATTTTATTTTACATGTTTAGAAAGTCGAAATGCAAAATATTGCCACAGTGTTGGATGATGTCGCAACACACTTTCGCCTACGGCTTTTTTGGTGAGCAGCTTGCCATCTAAATGCTCTTTGATAGCTCGTAATAAAAGCTCAATTCCTTTTGCGAGTTGCAGGTAAGGATAGGTAATAAAGTTATCGGTGGATGTTGGTGATATATTATCCTGTGCAATGATCTCGCCTGTATCAATTCCTTTATCAACAAAGTGAACAGTTACACCACAATTCATTGGATCATTATCTGCCAAAGCCCAGTAGCCACCATGTACACCTCTGTATTTTGGTGTGATACCAGCATGAATGTTCATGAACTTACAGTCAACACTTTTTAGCAATTCGGCTGAGAGGATTCTTGTTCCATGAATGATGACTAGGTCTGGTTGAAGTGACTGTAATAATTTGATAGTTGAAGCTGAGTTCACTGAATCAACTTCTGTGATCTGCTGTATTGCAGTAGTATTGAGTTGATGCTCTTTTATGATCTGCTGAATTCTTGCAGTTGCTCCAAGTTCCAACAAAGGTTCAACTGTAACTTTGAACAACAACTGACCAGCTACGGTTCTAAATCCAAGGTTCTTTATTCTTCTCTTGATGATTTCTGCAGCTGGAATTTTTCTTTCAAGTATAACTTGCTCCACCCCAAAAGCTGCATTCAGTTTATGAAACAGCATGTTCGTAGTATCAGCTGCTGTAGCCAGCAAAATGATCTTTTTACTTTCCATTGCTGATGATTTCGTTGGCTAATGATCTCATAGTACAACTCTGAAATTCGCTATGCTGATGAAGTTGTTGGTACTGTTGAAGTATCTTTTCAAGAAAAGCAAAATTCTCATCCTGGTTTACTCCAAAATTATGAGGATGCCACCAGAGATGATATACCAATCCACTTTTAGCTGCATAGCTCATTGCAGATGTAATGCGTTTTAGTCGTAAGCCATCAAACATTTTCAGCTTTGATGAATAAGGTCTAAGAAATCTGCTTGCCGGAATATTGATCGGCAGCGTTGGTGAGATTGATCTTGCATCAAAACAATGATGACCAGAGGTATTAACATAGGCATCTGCCAAACGACCGAAACGTCTCAATAAACTTTCCGCCTCATCATTTCTTGCAGCATACAACCATGATGTTTCGTTTCCACGAATGGCTGTGATTCCTGCTTTTGTACAAGCTGCCAGATAATCATCATTGAATTGGTTTCTCGGAAAAACAAATGACGTGAGTTCGATCCCAAACTTCGCTGCTGCATTTTTTGCAGCTTCGAGGTCTGCTTTAAAATCTGCTACGGTTTGACCTTTTTCCAAACAGTAGTAATGTGAAAAAGTATGCGTTGCAATTTCATGTTTCGGATGCTGTTGGAGCAATCTGATCAACTGTGGAGCAAAGTGATAAACATCTTCTTTGTAAGAATTGCCAATATTGTTGATGTGATCGTAAGGAGAAAGATTGCTGTTAAGGTAATTCGGTTTTCTTGCCGGTAAACCTTCTAGCATTTCTTGTTTGGTTTCAAAGAAGAGTAGTCCTACAGTTGCAAAAGTGGCATTCACCTCATACTTGCTAAAGATGTCTAGCAGTTTTGGAATTACCTGGTGAACACCTTTGATGTTTTCACCATATTGTTGCACACTTAGTTTATCTCTAACGCCCCAATACAATTCAAAATCGAGAGATATGATGAACTTTCCATTCGCCATTACCTGATAAAGTAATGACAAACTTTAGTAACGTGGACAATTGATGCTGTTGTTTCCAAAACGGTAGATTAATCCAATAGATGCATTGGAATAATGATCTTTCCATTTTCGATCGGCAGATTTACTGAAGCCATCTAAGTAGTCAGTAAATAAAAAACGGTAAGAACCTTCAACAAATAAAATAAGGTTGTTACTGAGGTTGTGGCGGAATCCTACACCTACCGGAAGATTCAATAAAACTTTCGGAGGAGTAGTAGCCAAGTCTTCAGCTAAACCGGGTTCTACCCAATCTTGCCAACCTGTAAAATCATTTTGAAAAGCTGAAGCATCTCTGTTCACTTTTATGAATGAGATTCCAACTCCTCCAAAAACATAAGGATTAAAGTTGTGAGCTTTATAATTGTCTTTGAGGTGGTAAACCGCATGACCAGACAACTCAGTAAAAGTGGTGTTGAAACTAAAGTTGCGATACTGCTTCCATTCAGGATTGCTGTAGTTAGCATCAGCATCTTTCAAACTACCGAAGTCGAGATTGGCACGAAGGGATAAATTTTTGTTCAGGATCCTGGTTCCGAAAAATCCAATTCCAAACGTTGGAGATTTGTAAGAGCCAACTGGTGAAGGTGAAAGATCACCCTGGTAGATCAAACCGGAAACTCTTAACCCCACTTCGTACTTAGGATTTGTTGTTTGAGCTGATACAAATACCACACACATAAAGCATACTACAGTTGTGGTGAAATAGCATAAAGCCTTCATGAGACAGCGGTTTTTGTTTGTAATAAGATGAGTATAAAGAGGCTTCTGCTGTATAACGTGATTTTCATGAGTTTTATTTAACAGATCTGTTAAATAAACATGACTTAAAGTTGTATACAATAAGTAAGTAACAGGTTCTGAGCTAATCCGATGTTGAGGTGTCTGACACTTCAAAAGTGTCTGACACCTGTTTTGCAAGTCAGCACATTAATTCGTATCGTAAGCCCATTTGATCCAGGTTGCACCCCAGGTAAATCCACCACCGAAAGCTGCAAGAATAATATTGTCTCCTTTCTTTAATTGGTTTTCCCAATCCCAAAGACAAAGTGGAAGCGTGGCTGCTGTAGTATTGCCATAACGCTGAATGTTCACCATCACTTTCTCTTTTGGCAAACCCATTCGATTTGCTGTAGCATCAATGATCCTGAGATTTGCCTGGTGCGGAACCAACCAGGCAATATCTTCTGAAGTGAGGTTGTTTCTTTCAAGTAGTTCTGCACTGATATCTGCCATCCCTTTTACCGCAAATTTGAATACAGCCTGACCTTCCTGGTAAACATAATGTTCCTTGGCAGTTATAGTTTCTAAAGTTGCCGGACTAATTGATCCTCCGGATTTCATGTGTAAATATTGTCGTCCGCTGCCATCGCTTCTTAGCAAGCTGTCCAGAACGCCGTTTCCTTCAGTACTAGGTTCAAGTAAAACAGCTCCACCACCATCTCCGAAGATGATACAGGTAGCCCTGTCAGTATAATCCACTATGGCACTCATTTTATCAGCACCAACTACCACCACTTTTTTATACCTGCCACTCTCAATAAAACTGGCACCGGTGGTTAGAGCATATAAAAATCCACTGCATGCAGCATTGATATCGAAACTAAAGGCTTTGGTAGCACCAATTTTATCGGCAATGACGTTGGCTGTAGCTGGAAACGTCATATCTGGAGTTACTGTTGCACAGATCAGACAGTCAATCTCAGTTGGATCTATATTCCTCTTCTTCAAGAGATCCTGAACTGCAGGAGCTCCAAGGTCACTCGTCCCTTTTCCTTTTTCTTTTAAAATGCGTCTTTCTGAAATTCCTGTCCGGCTTCTAATCCATTCGTCGTTGGTATCCACCATCTTCTCCAGGTCAAAATTGGTGAGTTTGGTTTCTGGAACATATCCACCTACTGCTGTAATGGCTGCCGTGATCTTAGTCATATATAATATACAATTCGGTCGCAAATATCCGAAAACATGCTTATGCTCTGCAATTTGTGGCGAACTTCTCTTCTAATGATAATTTAACCAACCTTTTTATGGTTGAAAACTATATTTTTGAACCAATACTATGATAGCTTTTTTAAGAGGAGATTTTGCCATTAAAACCCCAGCCCAGGTTGTTATTGACGTGAACGGAGTTGGTTACGACTTGCACATCAGTCTGAATACCTATTCTGCCATCAGTAACAAGGAAAAGGGACAGTTATTCACTTATTTACACATTACCGAAAACGCCCAGACCTTATACGGTTTTGCTGAGTTAAAGGAGAAGGAATTGTTCCTAATGCTGATAAGTGTTTCGGGTGTTGGTGCAGCAACGGCAAGAATGATGTTGTCTGGAATGAAACCGGAAGAAATTAACCGGGCTATCATTCAAGGCAACGCAAAGCAGCTCGAAAGCATCAAAGGAATAGGAAGAAAAACGGCAGAAAGGCTTATTTTAGAGCTTCGGGAAAAGGTGAGTAAGCAAAGTGAGGACATCATAAATTTAACCGCTGGTCACAATACCAATGAAA
>JANPIB010000038.1:0-38110 GCA_031424775.1 Chitinophagales bacterium
ATTGGTGGTGGAATGGGTTTGGCTTTGCTTTTTCTTAGAGTTGGCGTTTTAGAAAGCTCAATGTATGATAAGCTGAAAAAAACTGATGTAAGGAAAGGAGACTTCCTGATGTTCTTTACCAACAAAGACCGATTCTCCCGTTATCTCAAAGGAATTCTGATTGGCTTGCCGGTTTGGTATGTGATCGGTATTTTGATGACCTTCTCAGATAAGTTTGCTGAAGAACTTGGAATAGGAAAGATTGATCCGGGAAAAGCAGTTATGTGGCAATACGTTGGGTTGGCTTTTGGTGATTTTGCTGCCGGAGTGATCAGTAACATCATCAAAAGCAGGAAGAAAACGCTGTTTATCTTTTACGCTATTATTTCGATTTTTATTGCTGTGTTCTTTATGCAAAAGGGAACTCCAGATAGCTTTTATTGGATCTGCACTGCCGTTGGTTTTGGCTCCGGGATCTCGGTGCTATACATCACTATGAGTGCTGAGCAGTTTGGAACGAATATGAGAGCTACGGCAGCAATTTCAATCCCCAATTTTGTTCGTGGTTTTCTGCCTTTGATCATTCTTCTCTTCAAAGGCTTGCGATCAATTGATGGATTAGATTATGTTACTGCAGGTTGGATAACAGGCATTATTATGATGGTCGTAGCTTTTATTGCTGTGATCTTCACAAGGGAAACGTTTGGTAAAGACCTGAATTTTGTTGAAAGATAATTTCCTCTAATTCGCTCTATCTCAACTGAATTCATGTAATTCGTGAAATCGAAATTTAGTTACTTAACATTCGCTTGACTACTATGAACCAAAAGCAATACGGAATTCTTTCTATTCCTGTTATCGTAGCTGCACTTGGCTACTTTGTAGATATTTACGATCTGCTCCTTTTTACGATCGTTAGAGAACCAAGTTTGCAAGGTATTGGTGTAATACTTTCAGATAAAAAAGCAGTGCTCGAAGCCAGCACAATGATCATTGATCGGCAAATGATCGGTTTACTAATCGGCGGAATTCTCTGGGGAATTATGGGCGATAAAAAAGGGCGATTGAGTGTTTTGTTTGGCTCCATTTTAATTTACTCTGTTGCCAATTTTATCACAGGTTATGTAAACACAGTTGAGCAATATGCCTGGGCAAGATTTGCTGCCGGAATTGGTTTAGCCGGAGAACTTGGGGCTGGAATTACTTTGGTGAGTGAACTTTTACCAAAGAACAAAAGAGGTATCGGAACTTCTCTTGTTGCCGGAATTGGTTTGTTTGGTGCTGTTGGTGCTTACTTCGTTTATGACGCCACACAAGACTGGAGACTCTGCTACAAAATAGGTGGTGGATTGGGTGTTGGATTATTACTCCTGCGAATAAGTGTTGTGGAAAGTGGTATGTTCAAAGAAGTGAAACAACAAAAAGTTTCCAAAGGCAATATCCTGATGTTCTTCAACAATGCACAGCGTTTCAGGAAATATTTTCTTGCCATTCTTATTGGCTTGCCAACCTGGTATGTGATCGGAATTTTAGTGAACCTCAGCAATCGATTTGCAACAGAGTTATATGGTGAGAATGGTATCATGTCAGGTAGATCTATCATGTTTGCTTATGCTGCAATTGCAATTGGCGATATACTCATCGGTTTTGTAAGTCAGTATTTCAAAAGCCGGAAGAAAGCACTTTACCTCTACTACGGTTTGGGCATTATCGCTATCGCATTATTCTTTTCGCCATTCAATAATAGCGACTCAAGAATGTACATCATCTGTACTTTACTCGGTTTCAGTACAGGCTTCTGGGCAATTTTTGTAACTATGGGAGCAGAGCAGTTTGGCACTAACCTCAGGGCAACTGCAGCTACAACAATCCCGAATATGGTGAGAGCTGCTTTGCCACTAATGAATCTCTTGTTCCTTAATCTTTTCCAGCAAAACTGGGGTTGGAGCCTGATCAAAAGTGGTGTGATTACTGGAGTGCTGGTAATGTGTGTTACACTTATCGCTGCTTACTTCACCGAAGAAACTTTCCATAAAGATCTGAACTATGTGGAGGTGGAGGAAGCTTTGCCTTAACGCTTTGTGCAACTTTGTGTCTCTGTGTCTTTGTGGTTCAAATAATTCGCTTTAATTCGTGTTTCAATGAAGTTCCTCATCATTCGCTTTTCTTCCATTGGTGATATTGTACTCACTTCACCTGTTGTTCGTTGTTTAAAGCAACAACGTCCGAATGCTGAAATTCATTTTCTTACAAAGCAGAGTTTTAAATCCATCGTTGAACACAATCCTAATGTTGATAAAGTGATGCTGTTGGAGCACAGCTTTGAAACAATGATACATGAGTTAAAGCAAGAGAATTATGATTATGTAATTGACCTGCATCACAACCTTAGAACTCTTCGGATCAAAAGAGCACTAAAAGCCAAAAGCTTTTCTTTTAATAAGCTCAATCTGCAAAAATGGGTTAGGACAGCTTTACGGATTAATATTCTGCCGAAGACACATATTGTAGATAGATACATGGCTACGCTTAAGCACTTCGGCGTTCGAAATGATGGTGAGGGATTGGATTATTTTATTTCTGCAAAAGATGAAGTAAAGAATACAGATATTCCAACTTCTCACCAATTTGGTTATATCGGAGTCGTAATCGGTGCTGCACACAATACCAAAAAACTTCCACTACATAAGTTGAAGGAGCTTTGCAATAAGATCAATCACCCAATAATGCTACTCGGTGGACCAGAAGACAGGGCTATAGGAGATGAGATCGCTACTGTTGATGATATTAAAATATACAATGCCTGTGGCAAGTTCAACCTCAATGAAAGTGCAGACCTGGTACGAAAAGCTAAAGTGATCATCACACACGATACCGGTTTAATGCATATCGCTTCAGCTTTTAAAAAGCCCATTATTTCTGTTTGGGGTAACACTGTTCCTGGTTTTGGAATGACTCCGTACTACGGAGATTACCAAAGTAAAGAATCCCGTTTCGAGATCAACAATCTTTGGTGCCGTCCATGCAGTAAGATCGGCTACAAGAAATGCCCATTAGGTCATTTTAAATGCATGGAGAAACATGATGTGGAAAGGATGGCAAGAGTAGCTGTGAATAGTATTGAGGTGGTAAAAGCGTAGCAGGAATGACGTCTATGAGTATCCTGACTAAAATGAAAACTCCCGAAGAAATTCATGAACTAAAAGATGAATTTGAACATGCGGTAAGTTTTATCCCTGAGAATAAACGGAAATATTATCACATCAATTCTGTTAGCAACTTCATCGATTCTGTTTCATTATTTATGGATGCAGATATTCAGGAACGGGTCTTTATTGCATTACAAGGCTATGTTACCTTCATTAGAAATAATGTAATTCTGAATACTGGCGAAAGTCTTACAGCTTACAATGACTTTCTTAAGCCTATAGCCAGATATTATGAAATGGGACTTGATTTTTCCATTCATATTAAGGTGCCAGTATTCATAACGGTCTTAGTCCTCATTGTGTGCATAGTTTACTTGCTCTATCCTTCTATATTGGTGATAAGTGCAATTGTGCTGATTATGCAGGGATTATATTTAAGAAATTACAAAAAATCAAAGAACAAGAAAGCGTATGCCTTCATGTGGTGATTTACAAGTCCTCAGTACAAGTGAGTGACACAACGAAGTTCAATTGAAAAACCTCAGCCTGTCCCCAAAATAAATCCGTGTTAATCCGTGTAATCTGTGGCAAAAACAAAAAAGCGTCACATCTCTGCAACGCTTCTTCTCCATACCCCTTTAGGGGATAGGGGCTTTTATAAAGTCTTCAGTACATCATTCATACTTCTCACTGCATCTGCACTTTTATTAAACAATTCCTGCTCTTCTGCATTCAGCTTGTAGTCAACAATAGATTCCCACCCATTCTTACCGATCACAACTGGAACACCTAAACAGATATCATTCTGTCCGTACTCACCTTCAAGGGCTACACAACAAGGGAAAAGTTTCTTTTCATCTCTAACGATCGCTTCAACCAAAGCAGCTCCGGCAGCACCTGGTGCATACCATGCAGAAGTTCCCAGCAGTTTGGTAAGTGTAGCACCACCCACCATTGTATCAGCAACAATTTGTTTTTGGTTGTCAGCATCCAGTAGGCTCGAAACTGGATTGCTGTTCCATGTAGCATAACGGATCAACGGGATCATAGTAGTATCACCATGACCGCCAATTACTGATGCATTCAGATCAGCAGGGTCACAACCCAAATGCTGGCTGATCTGGTATTTAAATCTTGAACTGTCAAGAATTCCACCCATACCAATCACACGGTTCTTAGGTAAACCGCTACTCTTAAGAGCCAGGTAGGTCATTGTATCCATTGGGTTAGAGATCACAATGATGATGGCATTTGGAGAATGCTTCAGAATATTTTCAGTAACACCTTTTACAATGTTAGCGTTAGTGTCGATGAGTTCTTCTCTGGTCATTCCCGGCTTACGAGGAATACCGGAAGTGATCACCACCACATCACTACCTGCAGTTTTGCTGTAGTCGTTCGTGCTGCCGGTAATTCTTGTGCTAAAACCAAATAGTGCAGCAGTCTGCATCATATCCTGTGCTTTACCTTCGGCAAGACCTTCTTTAATGTCTAACAGAACCAGATCAGTACATAGTTCCTTTCTTGCAATGTTATCGGCACAGGTAGCACCAACTGCTCCGGCACCTACTACAGTAACTTTCATTATAATTGATTTTGGGGCAAAAGTACAGGCTGAAGGGCAAAGAAATAGATGATTTTTGTGGGACAGAAGCCACGAACTCCGATTAAGCTTTACTTGCGTCGCACTCTTGTACTTTTAGAGCATTATTCAGCATTGCTTACTAATGGTACTCTTTTTCTTTTAGTAACGCCAATTAAGAATGCTGCCTAATTTAATCCATACTTCACCTTCTAATTGATACAAATTAATACCTCCACCTCCACCACTATTACCATTGTACCATTGTACAATTGCATAATTCTTGGAATTATCGAACACTAGACGTGAAAAATGAACCAGATCTCTATTATACGGTTCAGTTGAATTGTATTTATTTATTTGCTGTCTGTATAATTTTTTCTGCTTTGAATTTCTTGGTTGAAGCTTTTCTAATGCTTTTGTTAGTGAGATATTTTCTTCTCTACCGCTAACTAAAATAAATTTAGTTAACTCATTATCATGCCAATCCGTTGTATCGAGTGATTTTGAATTCTGAATGATTTGAGCGAACATTATAGTATCAAGATTCTTTTTTGCATAATCCCGATATAAAGAAAAGTATGCCCACATTTCTTTTTTGTCTAGCTCAATCTTGTTGATAGGCTTCTTATGTACAAACAAAGCTCCGTAACCAAGGAAGGATGAATCGAGCAGATTCTGGTAATGACTAAATTGCCCCTGAGAAATATAACAATTAAGAGTAAGAATGAAAGCGACTAAAAGTTTCATAAGAACAAAAGCGTTTTAATTAATGGTTACATACCATTTAAAGATTGTGTTGTTAATAGCCATTTAACGAACCAATGCCTTCTCCAATTCCTCCACACTCATTCCCTGTTCAAAAGCTGTTACCAGCTTTCCTTTTTTGTTGTACACAGCAGAAAAAGGAGTGGTCTTCACTTGGTAAAATACAGGTAAGAAATATTTGCTGTCTCTACCGAGTTTTACATTCTTGAAATTGTCTAATTCGTAAGTCTCTCCAAATTCCTTGATCTGCCCGAGATCATGATAAGCTACCATTAGAAAGAACACTTTTTTAAACTTGTCCATGTTCTTAGCAATTTCTTTTGCCTCATCCTGGCAATGCCCACATTCAGGATTAAAATAAATAATAACCACCGGAGTTTTCTTCGGTAGATCTTTTTTACTGAAGTTGGAGCTGTCAGTTAGTTGAATTGTAAATGGGGGAATGAAAGGAACTTGTTTGTACGGCGAAAGTGTGTCTTTCTGAGATTTAACTGCTGTGAAAAGAAGAATGCCGCACAAAAATAAGATAGCTGACTTCATGGCAGCAATTTACAATGTATGGATGAGGCGAGTTGTTAATTTGACGAAGGTTTCCAACCTTCAAAAGGTTGGAAACCCTTTTACAGCATTATGTAAGTTCAAAAGGTTGAATTTTTGATATTACTGCTCATTGCTTATTAAAGTTCTGCTGTACAAGTGAGTCCACGAAGTCTCTGGAGAAGTCTGACACAAGGAACGATGCTATAGAATACCACAGTTGGCAGCACAAGCCAAATCCTCTACATTTGCCCTCCTTCGACAGGCTCAGGATGACAAACTGTTGAATTCTAATTTAAACTTAATTTTTATGGCAACTACTTCAGACATTAGCCGTGGTATGATTCTTAAGCTGGACGGCAGTTTATATTCAGTGGTAGAATTTGGTGAGAACAAAACGGCTCGTGCCGCTGCAAAAGTGTGGGCTAAGCTTAAGGGTGTTGATAACAAACGTTCGATAGAAAAAACATGGAACAGCGGTGAAACGCTTTACCCTGTTCGAGTAAAAAAGAAGGCTTACCAGTTTTTGTACAAAGACGAGAATGGGTACAACCTGATGAACAACGAAACTTTTGAGCAAATTGCTTTGGCAGAAGAGATGATTGATGCACCGGAGTTTTTAAAAGACGGTGCTGAAGTGTTTGTGTTCATCAATACTGAAACTGAACAACCAATTGGTGCTGAATTACCTGAAAAGATCAACCTGCTAATCACATACTGTGAGCCTGGTGTTCGTGGTGATACTGCAACAAGAGCAACAAAACCTGCAACAGTTGAAACTGGAGCTATTGTGAATGTTCCCTTGTTTGTGAATGAAGGCGAAACGATAAAGATCAATACGAAGAGTGGAGATTATGTAGAGAGAGTAAAAGAATAACACAAATAAATCGAAATACATTAATTACATGAAATGAGGCTGAAATTTTCAGCCTCTTTTTTTTGCCATCTTTAAAGTTCATCGACTAATTCACGATTGACTATTCACGGTTCACAACAATGCTGCAATTCACCCATTCTCCATCAAAGCTTGCATTATACTTTTTATAGAAATTAATTGCTGGCTCATTCCATTCCAAAACCTGCCATGAGATTGCTTTCCAACCTTTTTCTTTGGCTTCTTCAATAAGACAGTTAAAGAGAAGTTTCCCAATTCCTTTGCCTCTACATGCTTCTGTTACAAGGATATCTTCTAAATACATTCTTGCACCTTTCCAGGTAGAGTATCGAATGTAATACAATGCAAAGCCGATGATCTGGCTTTTCTCCTCTCCTTTGGAAAGGCTGGGTGAGGTCTCAGCAACAAAAGCCCACCATAAAGGACTACTTCCAAAACCCGTTTCTTCAAAATGCTCAAGTGTAACTGTTACTTCGTTTGGAGCTTTTTCGTAAATGGCTAGTTCTGTTATCAGTTCTAAAAGCTGCGGACAGTCTTTTCGTTCTGCTCTTCTTATGGTGATATTGTTCATTATGTATTTTTTCTCTCGCAGAATACGCAGAAGCCGCTGAAAAATTTATTCCGTGTATTCAGCGATTTCTGCGAGAATAGTTTATTTCAATGCCTGGTCTAAATCATTCAAAATGTCCTGGATATTCTCTATGCCTACACTCATTCTGATCAGTCCATCAGTGATGCCGAACTTCTCTCGGTCTTCTTTCTGCACACCAAAATGTGTCATTGATGCAGGATGAGAGATTAATGTATCAACTGTTCCAAGCGAAACAGCTCTAACACACATCTGTAATTTATCAATAAATTTTTTTCCGGCATCTAAGCCACCTTTTAATTCAAAGCTCATTACAGCACCAGGATGTTTCATTTGCTTTTGTGCCACAACTCTATCAGGATGAGAATCTAAACCGGGATAATTTACATGAGCAATGGATGAATGTTGCTCCAGGAAAGTTGCTACAACTTCAGCATTGGTGCAATGCCTCTCCATTCTTACTTCTAAAGTTTTCATTCCAATGCCCAGCAGGAAAGCATCAAAGGGATTTGAGTTTCCTCCAAGCAGGGCATGCCATTTCCATGCTTTGGTTTTCATGAATTCCAGATCTTTACCAAGCAACACACCACCGATTGCAGTTCCATGACCGTTCAGAAATTTGGTGGTGGAGTGGAAAACAAAATCAACTCCGTACTTAAATGGCTGTTGAAGGTATGGAGTAGCAAAAGTGTTATCCACCGAAACAGTTAGATTCTTTTGCTTGGCTAGTTTGGTGATCTCTTCAATATCTACACAGCTGATCGTAGGATTGGCGGGAGTTTCCATGTGCACCATCTTAATAGCCGGATTATTTTTGATGGCTTCCTCCACTTTGTTCAGGTCTCTCATGTCAACTATGATCGGCTCTACACCACATGCTGCTAAAACTTTGTGCAGCAATTCATGTGTTCCGCCATAAAGAGAGTAATGCGAAAGCACTTTATCACCGGCTTTCAGGTTACTCATGAACATAGTAGTCATTGCAGCTTGTCCGCTGGCATGTAAAAGAGCTTTTAGGTGAAGCTGATTTCCGTTTTCATCTTTTAATCCAAAAGCTTCCAGTGCAGCGATTGTTTCTTCTGCCACTTTGAAAGTAGGATTACCCCAACGGCTGTAAATATTGGTTTTATCCTCACCCATAAACCTTTCCATTCCCTGCTGGGCAGTATCGAAAGTGAAAGTTGAGGTAGCGAAAATTGGAGTGAGGTGGGCATATTCTGGAAATACGTCCGGAGTAGTATGCATTGCTACAGAGCTAATGCCAGTAAGAGTAAATTTATTTTCCATTCTTAATTAGTGTAATTGGTGAAATCCTACCTGTTCGTGTACCAAATTCGTATTCTCAAAAATAAACAACCTGAAGGAGCTAATGGTTTCTTATGCTTGATATTAATTGCATGAAATAATTGCCACTCTGTCAGGAATTTTGAATTGGTATTTTATTTGATTTTTGGGCTTCAGCCGAAGTTTTTCATAGCATCGGCTGTTGTGTCACTCACTTGTACGTTCGAAACAATGCTGAGCTGTTAGAAACCACAACGTCACAATCGACACTGACGGGTCACAACGTTGTGTTTCTCTGTGCCTTTGTGTCTCTGTGGTTCAAATTGCTGAATAGTGATAAATTGTACAAGAGTCCCGTACGTACGGGAACGAAAGATAAATAGTAGCAAAGGACCTCCAAAAAATATATATAACATGCAAAAAGGACAGATTAGGGTACAGACAGAGAACATTTTTCCAATCATTAAGAAATTCCTTTACAGTGAGCATGAGATTTTTCTAAGGGAATTGGTGAGTAATGCTGTGGATGCAACTCAGAAACTAAAAACTTTATCGTCAATTGGTGAGGCAAAAGGTGATCTGGGTGAACTGAGAATTGATGTGGTAATAGATGAGAAAGAAAAAACCCTCACCATTACCGACCGTGGAATTGGCATGACGGCTGAGGAAGTTGACAAGTACATTAACCAGGTGGCTTTTAGTGGTGCCGAAGAGTTTTTAGATAAGTATAAAGATGCCAACATTATTGGGCATTTTGGTCTGGGCTTTTATAGTGCTTTTATGGTGAGTGATCGAGTTGAACTTTACACCAAAAGTTTTAAGGATGAAAGTGGTGTGTACTGGAGTTGTGATGGAAGTCCTGAGTTTGAATTATACAATGTTGAATACAGCGAAAGAGGAACAAAAATCGTTCTGCACATTAATGAAGAAAGCAAAGAGTTTTTAGAAGCCGATCGAATTCGTTCGATACTTACAAGGTTCTGTAAATTCTTACCGGTTGCGATCTATTTTGAAGACAAACAGATCAACAATACCAACCCGATCTGGACAAGAAAACCTTCTGAGCTTACAACAGAAGATTATCAGAATTTTTACAAAGAGTTATATCCTTTCGGAGAAACCCCTCTGTTCTGGATACACCTGAATGTTGATTATCCTTTCAACTTAACTGGTGTGTTGTATTTCCCTAAGATCAAGCAGAGCTATGAGATTCAGAAAGATAAAATTCAGCTCTACAGCAACCAGGTTTTTGTAACTGATGAAGTGAAGGATATTGTTCCTGAGTTCCTGATGTTGCTGCATGGTGTAATTGATAGTCCGGATATTCCATTGAACGTTAGCAGAAGCTATTTGCAAGGTGATCCGAACGTGAAGAAGATCAACAATCACATTACTAAGAAAGTTGCTGACAAACTGGAAGAGATATTTAATAAGGAGAGAAGTGAGTTTGAGCAAAAGTGGGAGAGCCTTGGCTTGTTCGTGAAGTACGGAATGATGACCGATGACAAGTTCCTGGAGAAAGCGAATAAGTTTTTGGTGATGGAGGAAGCAGCCTCACCCCAAGCCCTCTCCAAAGGAGAGGGAGAAGGAAGCTCTGCTAAATTCTACACTTACGATGAGTACCGAACAGAAACTGAAGCAACCCAGAAGAATAAAGACGGCAAACTGGTGATCTTATACACCACTGATCCTGTTCAACAGCACAGTTATATTAAAGCAGCACAGGATAAAGGTTATAAAGTGGTGAAGATGGAAACGTTGGTTGATTCAGCTTTTATTAACCAGATGGAAATGAAGTGGGAAAATGTACAGTTCACAAGAGTTGATTCAGATATCGCTGATAACCTTATCGACAAACAAGAGAGTAGTGAAAGTGTACTGAGTAAAGATGAAGAGGCAACATTGAAAGAAATGTTTGGTTTACAAATTCCGGAGTTGCATGTATCGGTTGAGGTGAAAGGTTTAAGTCCTGAAGCTGCACCTGTTGTTGCAACAAGACCTGAGTTTATGAGAAGAATGAAAGACATGGCATCGATGGGTGGCGGAATGAGTTTCTATGGAGCAATGCCTGACGAGGTAACGTTAACGGTGAATGGAAATCATCCGATCTATCAAAGTCTATTAAAGGAAAGTGATAAAGGAATGCAGGAAAAGCAAGTGAAAAACCTGGCTGATCTGGCTTTGTTATCTCAAGGATTATTGAAAGGAAACAACTTAACTGAATTCATTACCAGAAGTGTTGAATTGATGCAGGAAGGGAAGAAGAGTTCGATTATACTGGAAGGCTAAGAATACTATGAATTTTTTAGAATCCTGCTTCGGCAGGACTTTTTTTATGCACTTAATCTAAAATCAATCATTTTCATTTGAAGCGTTTTCGTTCCTTGCCATTCGTTATTGTCTAGTGTGAAAACAACATCCAAAGGATGATTCATTTGTAACAGGTGAAACTTAGTAGCAAGATTAAATCCAATACCACTGAAAGTTAGCCCATTTTGCTTGAGTACAAAACGGATATGTTGGTCTTTTACGATCTTAGAAAAACCAGCATCCTTCACGTTCCTTGCTATGAAGACTGGGCGGAGATTTTCTGGTCCGAAAGGTTCCATCTGGCACATGATGTTGTAGAATGATTCTTTTAATTCAGAAAAAGAAACTTCAGCATCAATAACAATCTCAGGAATGAGTAATTCAGGTTGGATGATACGGCTTACAACTTCCTCAAATTTGGAACAAAATGCTTCTACGTTTTCAGGTAGTAGGGTCATTCCAGCTGCAGCGAAATGTCCACCATAGCCTAGCAAATGTTCACGACATTCATGAATAGCTTCATAAAGGTTGAAACCGACTACACTTCTTGCAGAGCCAGCAACTACATCACCACTTTTTGTAAGGACGACCGTTGGACGATAATAGCTTTCTATCAGCCGTGAGGCTACAATTCCAACTACACCTTTGTGCCAATGTTCCTTAAATACAAAAGTGGTTTTTCTATCTGTTAGTGTATCATCTCGCAACAGTGCTAAAGCTTCTTCGGTAATACTGGTGTCAGCTTCACGGCGATCGAAATTATCACTGTGTAGCATCTCGGCAAATTCGATAGCTTTTACCGGATCTTTTTCGATGAATAATTGTACAGCTTTCTTTGCATCATCCATTCTACCTGCAGCATTCACTCTTGGAGCAATTACAAAAACAAGGCTGTTAATGTGCATCTCTTTTTGTACAGCAGCGAGATTCATCAAAGCTTTAATTCCCGCACAGGGGTTTTCGTTTACCTGCTTTAAACCATAGTAAGCCATTACACGATTCTCGCCAGTCATGGGAACAATATCAGCTGCTATAGCTGTAGCAACTAAATCAAGATATTGTAGGTAAGAAATTTCAGGTAAACCAAGCTTTTCTGCAAGAGCCATCATCAGCTTAAACCCTACGCCACATCCACAGAGTTCTTTGTAAGGATAGTTGCAGTCAGGCTGTTTAGCATTCAAGATTGCTACAGCTTTTGGAAGCTCGTCATCAGGTAAATGGTGGTCACAAACAATGAAGTCGATGCTCAATTCTTTTGCGTAAGCGATCAGTTCTACTGACTTGATACCACAATCGAGAGAAATGATCAGTTCAATTCCGTTTTCTTTGGCAAAATCTATCCCCAGTTTAGAGACTCCATATCCTTCTTTGTATCGATGTGGGATGTAAAAATCAACAGCTTCATACTGGGCTTTTAGAAACTGATACATTGATGCTACTGAGGTTGTACCATCAACATCATAATCTCCAAAAACCAGGATCTTTTCTTTTCTCTCAAATGCCTGAAGAATTCTCTCCACTGCCAGATCCATGTCTTTCATCAGCCAGGGGCTATGTAAATCTGAAAGCTGTGGACGGAAAAAGGATTTTGCCTGATCAAAGGTTTTAATGCCTCTCTGAACAAGGATATCAGTTAGTGTTTGGTTGATCTTAAGACCTTGTTGTAGAAGTAAAGCCTCATTCTTATCTGCAGTTAATATCTTCCAGCGTTTCTCCATTAGTATTTCCTATCGGTAGTGTATCGAACCAATTCTTCCAAAGCATCTCTTACTTCGGATTGAGGGAACTCGTGTAAGATACTCAATGCTTCGTCCCTGAAGCCAAACATTTTCTGCTCAGCGTAAGCGATTCCGCCTGCATGTGTAACTGCATTTATAACGAACTGCACCTTATCTTTTTGGGTATTCTCATTTTTTACGATGTAGATGATCTTTTTTCTAAGAGATGAGTCGCAGTTATTTAATGTATAAATGAGCGGCAGGGTAAGTTTCTTCTCTTTTATATCGTTTCCCGTAGGTTTCCCGATGCTGGCAGACCCATAGTCAAAAAGATCATCTTTAAGCTGGAAAGCCATACCCACTTTTTCGCCGAAAAGCTTCATTTTTCGAACAGATTCTTCATCTGAAAAAGTGGTAAAAGCTCCTGCAGAACATGCGGAAGCTAGTAAAGAAGCTGTTTTCCCCTTGATGATCTCAAAATAAATTTCTTCTTTTAGATTAAGGTTTCTGGCTTTCTCCATTTGAAGTAATTCGCCCTCACTCATTAATCTTACCGCATCTGACATGATCTGGAGCACACGAAAATCACCATTGTCCAGGGATAAGAGCAATCCTTTGGAGAGTAAATAATCCCCAACAAGTACAGCAATTTTATTCTTCCACAGTGCATTTATGGAAAAAAATCCCCGTCTTTCCAACGAATCATCCACTACATCATCATGCACAAGGGTGGCTGTATGAAGTAATTCAACTAAAGATGCAGCTCTATATGTCTTTTCATTGATTTGCCCACCCAGCTTAGCACTTAGCAGAACAAACATGGGTCTGAGTTGCTTTCCTTTACGCTTTACAATGTATTGCATTATCCGATCCAGCAGTGAGGCACGGCTTTTGACAGCTTCTTTGAAATATTGTTCGAAGAGGACAATTTCTTGAGCGATAACCCTTTTTGCGAGATTCATGTGAGTAAGAAAAGTTGCAAGATAGTGTTACCCACACTAAAAACTACTGTGCAACATATTAGTAGCGGTTATTGTCTTCAAGCAATCTTTGTTTATGCAGAAATAATTTAAAAATTTGGAATTTAATCCTCAAGAGCTATTTTTGCATAATCGAGTGTTAATTAGAGATCTACAATTTTCATAATATAAATTTCATCTATGGCAAGCAAAAAGTACGCATTGATAGTAGGCTTATTATGCCTAATACAGTCAAGCTTTGCACAAAACAATAGCGCTACCTACAATTGGAGCGACTCTACGAAGATTTCAAGTAAAAATATGGCTCAGCATAATGAGTTCATGAACAACCAGTACCCTTATCCTGCTAAACCTAGAGATATGTGGGAACTTGGTTTGAGCCTTGGTTATTCATTTTGGAAAGGAGATATGCCAGCAAGATTTGGTTATGGTGGTGGTATTTCATTAAGAAAGTCTCTTGGTCATGTGTTTTCTGTTAGAGGTCAATACACAGGCTCTTTCAATAAAGGATACGACTACAGACCAAGAAACCCGCTAACCCAAGTTACTGCTCCTGGTGCAGGAGGTAATAATCCTTGGGCAGCTTATGTTGGACAGCCCCAAGGTGCTCAAGGTATTTTCTCACAATATCGAAGCAGAGTACACCAAGGGTCATTAGAAATGGTCGCATCCTTGAATAACATTAGCTGGTACAGAGGTAATCCAAAGACTAATATTTATGGATTTGTAGGCTATACTGCTATCGCAAACGATGTGGATGTAGACGCTAGAAACGCTTCAGGTGGTCTTTACGACTATAGAACGATTAATTGGATCAACCAAGAAAGGAAAGATATAAGAGATCAGCTTAAAAATTTGAGTGATGGCGAATATGAAAATAATGCTCCTACTAGCTATGGTAACTCTACAGTTGGAAGGATTAAAGGAAACTACCTTCTTGTACATGGTATAACTGCAGGTGGTGGCATCTCTAGAAGAATAAGTTCTAGATTTAATATTGGGTTTGAACAAAGATTTTCTTACTTCTTTGATGATAACATGGATGGAGTAGTTCAAGGTCAAGGTAAGGACATCCTTAGCTTTTCAACTGTTAGATTCAACTTTAACTTGGGTAGTTCAGCTAAGAGAGTTGAGCCAATGTGGTGGTTAAATCCAAACAACTACCTCTACAACGAGATCAACAGACCTACACACATGCAATTGCCTAAACCAATTTTGCCTGATGCGGATAATGATGGTGTAACAGATCAGTTTGATCTTGAGCCAAACACTCCTGCAGGTTGCCCTGTTGATACTCATGGTGTTAGCCGTGATTCAGATGGCGATGGTGTACCAGACTGCCGTGATAAAGAATTGCTTACTCAACAATCTTGCTTCCCTGTAAATGCTGACGGTGTTGGTAATTGTCCAGAGCCTGCATGTTGCACAGAGCTTCGTAAGAGATTTGATAGCCTTGGAACAGGTGGTGGTTCTGATTGTGGAATCAGTTCACTTCCAAGCGTACAATTTAGAGCTGGTTCTATTGCTCTTAGCAATGATGCTAAATCAGTACTTGCTACTGCAGCTTCTCAAATCAGATCTAACCCTAACTGCCGTGTAAGAGTGGTAGGATACGGTTCAGCTGATAAGAGAGCTCAACAGCTTAGCTGGGATAGAGTAAATTCTGTGATCCGCTATATGGTTGAGCAGCAAGGTATTTCTGAAGACAGATTTATCTTCAGCTATGGTACTCAAGATGGTGATGTAAATACGGTTGATCTTCAACCAACTACTGAAGCTGGTCCTAATACGGTACCTGCTCCACACCCAAATCTTAAGAAGTAATCTATTTCTTCCAGATAATTGAAAGCCTCCTGAAAAGGAGGCTTTCTTGTTTTATAGATTTGTTAACTGTATTCTCTATCAGCTAATTAAATGAACTTCATATTTTGGCAAGCAAAACCTTAACTTCGCCCACTTTATGAAAAGAACCTTAAGTCTTTTACTGGCCTTTTCCATGTTGATAGCCTGCTCCTCTAAGTTTGGAAAGGTTCTAAAGAGTAAGGATAACGAGTATAAATATAAAATGGCAGAACAGTATTATGCAAAAGGCAAATACAGTTACGCCCAACAGCTTTTTGAAGAAGTATTTCCCTACCTCAAAGGCACGAACCGTTTTGAGGATATGTATTATAAGTACGCTTATACTACTTACTATCAGGAAGACTATATGAATGCTGAGAATCTGTTTAAATCATTCGTCGAAACGTTTCCTAATAGTTCTAAGGCTGAAGAAGCTGAATACATGAGAGCTTTTGCTTTCTATAAGCAGTCACCTAAGGTAGAATTAGATCAGACGAATACGCAAAAGGCGATAGCGTTAATGCAGATATTCATTAATCAACATCCTAATTCACCTAAAGTTCAAGAGGCTTCTAAAATAATTGATGAGGGCAGAGCTAAGCTAGAGGACAAAGAGTTCAGATCTGCACAGTTATATTATAACCTGGGATATTTTAGAGCTGCTGCAGTTGCTTATACCAGTTTAATGGAGAATTATCCAGATTCTGAGAGAGCAGATGAATACAAACTCAGCATCATTAAGGCTTATTATCGTTTTGCTGAAATGAGTATCGCAGATAGACAAATTGAACGTTTTGAAAAGGTTTTAGATGAGATCAACGACTTCAACGATCGATTCCCTGAGAGTAAATTAGTAACAGAGGCAAATAATTATAAAACACTATCTTCAAATAATATTAAAAACATAAAAGATGAGCAAGCTAAGAAGGCAAATCAGCTCTAATACAAGCAGCGTTGTTGAAACAAAAAGCCTTGTGGCTATTAAAAATCCAACAGGGAATTTGTATAGATCAATCGCAATTATTGCTAAAAGAGCCAACCAGATAAATATTGCTCTTCGTGAAGAATTGCACAACAAGCTTGAAGAATTTGCAAGCCATACCGATAGCTTAGAAGAGATTCATGAGAACAAAGAGCAGATAGAAATATCAAGGGCATACGAAAAAATGCCAAATGCAGCTATCCTTGCAACAACTGAGTTCATGGAAGAGAAAATCTATTACAGAGATAATGATGAGGACCTATTCAGATAATATGTTTCTGATTCAAAATTTTCGCAAACGACAGTCATTCGCTGTCGTTTGTTATTTTTATACATCATGTTAAAAGGGAAAAAAATTTTAATTGGCATTACAGCAAGCATCGCAGCTTATAAAACCATTTTGTTGGTTAGATTACTTGTAAAAGCCGGGGCTGAAGTAAAGGTGATCATGACACCTTCTGCAAAAGATTTTGTCTCTCCACTTACTCTTTCAACGCTATCTAAAAATCCGGTTCTTTACAATATTGCAGATGAAAGTACCTGGGCAAACCATGTGATGTTGGGAAGATGGGCTGACGTAATGCTGATTGCACCCTGTAGTGCCAATACATTAGCAAAAATGGCGAAAGGAATTTGCGATAACCTTTTGCTTGCGGTTTACTTATCTGCTACTTGTCCCGTAGTAGTTTCTCCTGCAATGGATGAAGATATGTGGCATCATCCCTCAACAAAAAAGAACATTCAAACGATAAAATCCTACGGTAACAAAGTAATACATGCAGAACATGGCGAATTAGCTAGTGGTTTAATAGGTGAAGGAAGAATGCCTGAACCAGAAACTATCTTACAATTTTTGCAGGAGAATTTTTTCCGGACTACAGAGTTGAAAGGCAGGAAAGCTGTTGTTACCGCAGGACCAACTTATGAAGCCATAGATCCGGTTCGTTTTATAGGTAATCATTCATCTGGTAAGATGGGTATTGCAATAGCAGAAGAGCTTTTCGCCAGAGGTGCCGATGTTACATTAATACTTGGTCCTAGTTCGGTGAAACCTTCGTTTTCTATTAATACTATTCATGTAACCACTGCTGAAGAGATGTTCAAAGCGGTATCAGATTCATTTGTTACGGCAGATGTAGCTGTAATGAGTGCTGCCGTAGCAGATTATAAAGCTTCTAAGGTGGCTATTCAAAAGATCAAGAAAGGAGAGGAAAATTACACCTTGGAAATGGTGAATACCACGGATATTCTTAAATCCATAGGGTTGTCAAAGAGGGCTAATCAGCTTGTTGTTGGTTTTGCTTTGGAAACCACCAACGAACGGAATTTCGCTACCGATAAGTTAAAAACCAAGAATGCTGATATCATTGTCTTAAATTCACTCAAGGATTCTGCTGCTGGTTTTGGAGTGGATACAAATAAGGTAACCATCTTTACCAAAGAAGGAGATGAAATTCAATTTCCGGTAAAAACTAAAAAAGAAGTTGCAGCAGACATTGTAAACCTGATCATTAAAAAGCTTGATAAATGAAACGTTGGATCTTTGTACTTGCTTTCGGAATTTTTACCAAAATCGCAAGTGCCCAGGAATTGCAAGCTAAGGTTACGGTAAATGCACAACGTGTATATAACACCGTTGATAAGAAAATATTCAGCACACTACAAAATCAGCTTACCAACCTGTTGAACAATCGTAAATGGACTGGGGACGCTTTCCAGGTAAATGAAAAGATCGAATGCAACTTCTTATTGAATATAGATAAGATCGTTGAGACAAATGTTTACCAGGCTTCTATTACAGTTCAGGCTGCAAGACCAGTTTATAACTCTACTTACCAAACTGCTTTGATTAACTATATTGATAACGATGTAACATTTAGGTATGTAGAATTTCAGCCAATAGAGTTTAATGAAAATCGTGTTCAGGGTACAGATCCATTAGCTTCTAACCTTACTGCCGTTGTAGCATATTATGTAAACATGATCCTGGCTTTGGATTATGATTCATTTTCTCCAAAAGGTGGAGACGTTTTCTTCCAAAAAGCTCTGAATATCGTGAACAATGCTCCAGAGAACAGAAGCATTACTGGGTGGAAAGCTTTTGACGGTCTAAGAAATCGTTACTGGCTTGCCGAGAACCTGATGAATACCCGTTACAATGTGGTGCATGATGTTATGTACACTTATTATCGTCAGGGTCTTGATAATATGTACGATAACGAAGGAGATGCCAGAAGATCAATATTAAATGCTTTGAGGCAACTGAAGAACTTCAACGAGCAGAATCAGAATACGATGATCATGCAATTCTTTATGCAGGGAAAATCGTTGGAAATGATTAGAATATTCAAAAAAGCACCTCCTGTTGAAAAGCAAGAAGCTGCTTCAATCTTATCAGCCATCGATATCAGCAATGCCGGTAAGTACAAAGACGAGTTGAAATGAGGTGGTTATTGATTTTTTTTCTTTTTTCTTTTTCCTTCACTTCTTGCTTCTCAGAAGAGAAGCATCCAAAAGATATTCTGAAGCCGGATCAAATGCAGCTGATAACCTGGGATATGCTGCAGGCAGATGAATTAGCAACACAGAATAAATCATCTGATACGAGCCTTAGCCTTAAAAAGGAATCATTCCGGCTATATGAACAAGTATTTGCTGTGCATAAAACCAATAGAAGCCAATACTACAAAAGCTACAAATATTACCAGGAGCATCCTTCCTTATATAAATCAATGATGGATGGAGTTAAAAAGCTTGGAGAGAAGGAAAAGAAAGCAGCTACAGCAACTCCTGCCAAGTAACTTGATCCACAGAAATCCCTCATTTGAAGAGTTCGACGCAACGGGAGCTTAGTTAAGTTAGAAAAGCCGACTTAATAAAATTCTTCTTACACCTTACATTTGTTGAAACTTCGCTGTATGAATAAAGTTGTTGGCAGTGCTGACGAAGCAATAAAAGATATTGCTGATGGAGCTACGATTATGTTGGGTGGCTTTGGATTATGTGGCATTCCTGAGAACAGTATTGATGCTTTAGTTAGAAAAGGGATCAAGAACCTTACTTGTATATCAAACAATGCCGGTGTTGATGATTTTGGTCTTGGATTATTACTTCATACAAGGCAGATCAAGAAGATGATGAGCAGTTATGTTGGCGAAAATGCTGAGTTTGAAAGGCAATTACTTTCGGGTGAGTTAGAAGTTGATCTGATACCACAGGGAACATTGGCAACAAGAATTCAAATGGCTGGCATGGGTATTCCTGCTTTTTATACTCCTGCAGGTTATGGTACTGAAATAGAGGAAGGAAAACAAGTACAAGAGTTCAACGGCAAAATGCACTTAATGGAGTATGCTTTGCATGCAGATTTTTCAATTGTGAAAGCATGGAAAGCTGACAAGATGGGAAATCTTGTATTTAGAAAAGCAACTAGAAATTTTTCAACTTCAATGGCGAAAGCTGGCAACATAACTATTGTTGAAGTAGAACATTTGGTTGAGTTAGGAGAACTTGATCCTGATGAAATTCATGTAGCAGGTGTTTATGTTCATCGTGTTTTCCAGGGAGCGAATTACCAGAAAAGAATTGAAAGAAAAACTATCCGTCTGCAAAACTGATTATATGTTTTTATCTGTAGAGGCTTTAGTATTTGATTACGGAATAGATAAAGATATTGCCAGGTTTTATGTAGATCGGGAGCCACCAGAGAATAATTTATACTGGAAAGGCAAAGAGTTGTATTTGCGTCCGCAGCCGGGATATATTTTTCTTCCTTCAATCACAGATCTTTATTACAGATCAGGTATTTCTAAAGAAATTTTGTTGAGCGAAAACTTCGTTCAAACATTGGAACAGATTGGTCATTATGCTGCTGAGGAGGAAGTTGGAATAATTAGTAAAAATGAAGCTGTAAAAAAGGCTGCTGAATTGGTAACTGGATCAGCCAATGATGTATCTCTTTTTGCTGCCTTACAAGACTATCTTAATAAAAACGAAAACTTCATCTCGGCCCTTACTACTCCTTTCCCTGCTTTGCACAGAGGGGATTACTTCCTGTTTGTACTTGCTTTATTAGACATTGATTTTAATAAACAGGTTGAACTTATCAAAACCTGGTTTGCATTAATTACAACTTTGCTGTTAATGGATGATGCAGAAGATTTCGAGGAAGATCAATTGAATAAACATGAAAATGCGTTTATTGAAAGTGGCGCTGATAAGGCAGGGTTCGAAAAGCTCAAGGTTTTACTCTCATCTAATTTAAAATATCTGGCAGCGATTAATACAACCTTGGAGAAGAAACTACACTCAAACTTTATAAGAATGGCAGAGAAGCCATTTATCAGAGAATACCTAAATGCTTAATTATGGCACTTGATAAATTCGGAATTGCAAAACGTATTGCTCAGGAACTGAAAGATGGAATGTATGTGAATCTCGGGATCGGAATTCCTACTTTGGTGGCGAACTATATTCCTGAGAAAATGACTGTGATACTTCAAAGCGAGAACGGCATTCTTGGTATGGGACCTTATCCTAAAGAAGAAGATATTGATGCCGATCTAATCAATGCCGGAAAAGAAACGGTTACTGTAATTCCAGGTGGAGCTTTCTTTGACAGTGCTGAAAGTTTTGGAATGATCAGGGCTGGAAAAATTGATCTTACTGTGCTTGGTGCAATGGAAGTGAGTGAGCATGGTGATATTGCCAATTGGAAAATTCCAGGTAAAATGGTGAAAGGCATGGGTGGTGCAATGGATCTTGTTGCCAGTGCAAGAAATATTATTGTTGCTATGCAGCATACAAATCCAAAAGGTGAAAGCAAGCTATTGCCTAAGTGTAGTTTACCTTTAACTGGAGTGAAGTGTGTTAAGAAAATTGTTACTGATCTAGCTGTTCTTGATGTTACCCCTGATGGATTTGTTCTCCTTGAAAGAGCTCCCGGAGTTTCAGTTGAAGAAATTCAGCAGAAGACACTTGGCAAATTGATCATAGCCGGAGATGTGCCGGAGATGGTATTGTGAGACAAGCAGTAGTAATTCTATGGAGCTTCTGTTGTGTCACTCACTTATACTTAAACAATTCTATTCAGCAGCTAATCAACAAGGTTATTCTTCACAGCAAAGAACACTAAGCCTGCAGTATTCTTTACGCCAAACCGTTCCATCAATCTTTCTTTGATGCTCTCAACTGTTCGTGGACTGATCTCCATTTTTTGACCAATCTCCTGGCTGGTAAACTCCATGCAGATATAACGTAACACATCTTTCTCTTTATCCGTTACAGGAAAATCATTGTTCAGCGAAGGAATAGATTTGGTTTTGTTGTGAGCTCTCTTCAACAGAATTCTGTTAACGAAGTTGTTGAGATAATATCCTTTAGTTATAACATCTGTTATCGCTTTTTTGATCTCAGATGGGTCAGTACTCTTAAGAAGATAACCATTAGCTCCGTTTTCCATCAGGTGAGTAACGAACCTGTCATCTTCATGCATAGTTAGAACGATAACAGCAATGTTCGGATAATGTTTATTGATGAACTTCGTTGCTTCAATTCCATCTTTCACCGGCATTCTCAGATCCATTAAAACAACATCCGGCTTAGCTTCATCTAATTGATCAAGTAGGTCTTGACCATTATCAGCTTCAAGAACAAACCTTATGTTACTATAATGACGAAGGGAAAGTATTACTCCTTTACGAAATATCTTGTGGTCATCAGCGATAGCAACTTTGATCTCCATACCGGTTCAAATGTAGTGAAAGCAATAACGGAAAATCAAGTACGAATTAATTTTCATCATCATCTTTCGGAACTTCAATGCTTACTTTATAAAATGAATGCGACTGATCTTGTTCAAATAATATATCACCGTGAATCACCTTCAATCTACTCTTGATATTTTTCAAACCCAATCCAACATTACTCTTGTTTAATTTATCAAAATCTTCCTGCGTTATGCCTGTGCCGTCATGATGAAGTCGGATTATCATGTGGTCTTCATGATCATGCTGTGTAAGATGTATAAAAGATGCGTTGCTGTGTTTTAGAATATTGTTGGTTAGCTCCTGTACAATCCTGTAAACGATCAATTCTTTTTCAGCTTTCAATCTTGTTCTGTAATCATAGAATCTGCAGTTAACATTAAAAGAACCTGATCCATTGATCTTTTGAAAAAAATCTGTTATTGCAGATTCAAGTCCGAAATTTTTTAAAGTAGGAGGCATCAGGCTATGAGAAATATTCCTGATCAGCTGTATCGTCTCATCAATAATCTGCTTAGCGTTATAGATAGATTGAAGTTGCTGGGCTTTCTCCTGGTTAACCAGGTTTTCTGTTAAGTATAATCTTGCAGTGGCTAATAAAGGTCCGGCATCGTCATGTAGATCGGCAGCAATTCTTTGCCTTTCTTCTTCCTGTAGTTTGATGGAAGCTTTTAACAACAACTTCTGTTGCTCTGATTCCATCTCCTGCATCTTCAGTTGATAGCGGATAACCTTTCTTTGGTGAAAGATGATGAAAAGAATCAGCCCAATAGTTAGTACTAACATTCCTAACGTTCCAAAGAACAACAGGAAAGAAACATTTGATGAGTTTGTCTGCAATAACTGCATTTCCCCTTTATTTTTTTGTAGTGGTTAGTTTTTTTCGTCGCATAAGAAAAGCAATAGCGAACAGCACATTCTCTACTATGTAAAAAAGTGAGTTGATGATAAAGAAGTTCTCTTTCTCACTTTGGTCAAGTGTATTACCATATAGGAAAAGGAAGAAAGTTCCTGCTTTGTAAATAAGAATAGCTGAAACAATCCAAAATTCCGGTGATGCATAAACAAATGGATTTTCCGGACGATTAAGCTGGTGAAAGAAGAAAATCAATGCGAATGAAATTATCAGGATCGTAATGCTACCATTATAAAAACTGCTATAAGCATACAAGTTGCCTATAATAAGATTCCTCACTATCCATATAAGGGAAGCTAGGATAATTGTAATTAATGGAATTCTGCTCCACCACCTACCAAGACCTTTAAAGTGCAGATAGAAGATAAGAAAAGTAAAGATGAGTTCTGCAAGCAGAGAGATATTGAGAAGATTTAGCGTTGAAAAAACCTCGAAACTTGCTGGTTGTATGGTTGCAGATGAAGTTTCTACTTCTGCATAAAGTTGATTTGCTTTTCTGTTGTTAGGTGTAGTTAATTTCTTAATTGTACCATCAGAACTGTCGGTTCTGATGTAGACTCCTTCATAAACTGAACCGGAAGTCACATCAAGCAAGATTTTTATATTACCAACCGAATCTTTTTGTGCTTCAACTATATTTCCTGAGCCGATGGGTTTCTTGCTTTGACTGTTACTTAAAAGATCAAAGGTAAAGTTGCTTATGATCAATAAAAAACAAACCCATTTCAGTTTTTCTTTCCAGTTGAATTTAAGCAACAGAAAAACTGAAATGGGTATTATACAACAGTATAAAGAAATATCGGCAATGCTGCTTGGATTGATAGTTTTGGATTTTGCCAAAAGTAACTAAAAACCAAGCTATAATACAAACTTATGACCAACCAATAGAATCTTCATTAGCTCCACAGTATGGTGGACAAATTTTCGCACCACCTGCAACAATAGCTTTACGGGTTTTGTCAATATGCAGAATGTTGTTGCCCTTGTGGTCTACTCCAACAAAAATTGGCTTTCTGATACCCATTTCGTCCACTCCATTAAATACTCTGATACCAAAGCAACCTGGCTGAGCCAAAATTCCTTCGATTATTTCTCTTCCCATAAAGGCTGCAGTAGCCTCATCTGGGTATTGGTCGTAATGTCTTTTGACCATTTTAGCACCGGCTTCGTATCCGATGTCCTTACCTACATTGGTTGTGTAGGATTTTTGTTGCTCAATTACTTTACCTGATACTACAACTAGTTCTTTGTCCATTTTGATTAGCAGTTATGGTGATTGCAATAGGATTATGTGGTTATAAAAATGGTGCAGAACATTTTTTTCCACAACAGGTGTTTTTTCTATTTTGAATTTGGTAACTTGGCTGAAATCTTTGACTAACAAGGCTTTCAGAGTCATGGAAGTATTTACTTGATGTTGTAAGTTTCGTATAAACACGATAAAATTACAGTATTTTTACGTTGTTTATTGTGGTAAACATTCTATTCTTAAACTTTCAAACTTAGAAAATCTACTTCGTTAATACACTTTGTTTTAAAAGGATTCTGTAAGGAGTTGACTATCAAAACTGTGAAAACCCAAATTGATGATGGTAGAAAGGATTATTCGTGTGGCCTTGGCAGATGATCATAAGATCTTCAGAGATGGGATTAAAATGGCTTTGAAAGACCGGAATTACCTGAAGATATTGTGGGAGGCAGAGGATGGAAAAGATATGTTGCACAAGCTGAAGATGAAACTTCCTGATGTGCTGCTAATGGATATTCGAATGCCTGAAATTGATGGTGTTAATGCGATAAAACTTATTCGGAAAGAGTATGAAGAGCTTAAAATCATCATTTTAAGTATGTATGATGACCAGGAGATCATCACCAAGATGATGGAAATGGGCTCAAACGCTTACCTTACCAAAACCGCTGACCCAGACGAAATTTACCAGGCTATCCTCGCTGTAATGAATGAGGATTTTTACTTTAATGACTTGGTTAACACTGCTGTTCTGTTGAAACTACAACATAAAAGAACAGTAAAGAGATTCTATCCTAACCCGGTTAAATTCAGTGATAAGGAGATCAGGATACTGAAATTGATCAGCGAAGACAAAACAACTGACGAAATATCTAAAGAGGTGTTCCTTAGCCCACGAACGGTTGAAACCATCAGGCAAAACATGAAGTCCAAGGTGGGGGTGAAAACCATTGCCGGTTTGGTGATGTACGCTATGCGTAACAAACTTTTAGAAGCATAATTTGAAATAACTAATTGAAATCCTGCTGGAAAAGCAGGTTTTTTGTTTTGAGTACGATTTATGTTTACCTGATGCCACGAAGGCTGAACGTACAAGTGAGAGACACAATCCCGTACATACGGGAATGCCACACAGAACAAAAGCTGATAAATAAAACATGCCTACCTCAAACGAGTTATACGAGCAATATTGTGAAAAGATGCGACGAATTGCCGATGTCAAATACGCCTCGGCATTATTGCAGTGGGACCAGGAAACATATTTGCCGGCTAAAGGTGCAGATGCAAGAAGTCGACAATTGGCTACCTTGAACGAACTCACACATCAATTAGCAACAGATAAAAACCTTGGAACATTATTGCATGAGTTGGGTTCCAAAACAGATCTGGATTTTAAGCAACGTAAAAACGTTGAACTTACTTTAGAAGACTATCAAAAGCAACAGAAATTTTCTTCGGCTTTTGTGAGGAACATGTCGGAAGCAGTTTCGGCAGCTTTTTACTCATGGAAAGATGCAAGAAAGCAGAACGATTTCAAAGTTTACGAGCCAGCCCTCACCAAATTGGTTGAGTTGAAAAGAGAAGAAGCTGAAATATTGGGCTATCATGATCATCCTTACGATGCCTTGTTGAATGAATACGAAAAAGGATCTACAGTAAAAATAATAGATGATGTTTTCGAGAAGGTGCTTTCTCCTTTAAAAAAACTGATGGCTGAGATCATGGCAAAGCCTCAGGCGGATCAAGGATTTCTCCATCTGCATTATCCGAAAAAGCAGCAATGGGATTGGGGAATGTATCTGGTGAAAGCATTGGGATTTGATCTTGAGGCAGGCAGGCAGGATATCTCTGAACATCCGTTCACTACAAATTTCAGTGCTAAGGATGTAAGAATCACCACACGGATAGCTGAAGCCAATTTTGCGAATATGACATGGAGTTGTATTCACGAAACTGGTCATGCTTTGTACGAACAGGGTTTACCTAATGATGAGTACGGCTTACCTTCAGGTGAGTTTACATCTTTAAGTATTCATGAATCCCAATCCAGGTTATGGGAAAATTGTGTCGGTAGAGGTAAACCGTTCTGGCAGCATTACTTGCCAATTTTGAAAAACCATTTTCCTGAACAGCTTCAGGGAATATCTGTTAATCAGTTTGTGGGAGCAGTTAATAAAGTGCAGCCATCGTTGATTAGAACAGAAGCTGATGAGGTATCCTATCATTTCCATGTATTTATCAGGTACACACTGGAAAAAGAAATAATTGCAGGAAGGGTTGCCGTGAAAGATATTCCAGCATATTGGAACGAACTCTATCTAAAATATTTAGGTGCCGACGTGCCTGATGATAAAAATGGTTGTCTGCAAGATGTTCACTGGAGCCACGGAAGCTTTGGGTATTTCCCTACCTACAGTCTTGGCAGTTTTTATGCAGCACAGTTTTGGCAACAAGCTATTCTGGATATAAAAGGATTAGAAGATCAGGTTGCGGCTGGAAATACAACTGAGTTGCTTATATGGCTAAGGAGTAATATACATATACATGGAAAGTTGTATACGAGTGAGGAACTCTGCAAAAAGGTAACGGGAAAAGGGTTGGATAGCAATCTTTTTATTCAATATTTGAGTAATAAATTCTTGAACTAACAAAATCAGCCATTTTATAGTTTTTTGCCTGTTAGCATTCATTATAGCCGGAGAAATTCTTCTTAGAATGTTGTTTAGCACCAGTACGGACATTATTAATAAGTTATGACACATGGTTCCTGGACGGTTATAAAGTATACTGAAAATGGAAATGACCTCATGCCTTCGTTCAATGCCTCGTTTTCAGTTTTACGATAATATACAAGGACAAGCATACATGGTTCAACAGTGCAAGTTGGTACCTGGCAGTCTAATTTCTCTACAAACCATTACTGCTCAATATAACAATACAGTTGGTGATCCTTTACAAGAGACAACCGGTACATGGAATATCACCAGTACCTCTGCCACTAAAGGAGGGTTTGCACAAACAAAGAAAAGCGTGGCTTACACCATGGAACTACCATGATGTAAAAATTCTGATTCACTTTTAAAATCAGGCGATAGCTCAAAATGCTATCGCCTGATTTGTTGCGATACAGCACTATTGGTATAGCCTTTGCCTTAGCAATTCGGGAACTTCTTTTTACTGCCGTTAGAATCTTAGTAGGGTAGTACTTTTTGGTAGGAATTTAAACGTAGCTAATTGTGAAAAACACCAGGCTTTCAGGTAGTAAGCGGCATGCTTATGTGTTACTTATTTCTATACTTCTGATTATGTTATCGGGTAGTGTGGATGCACAGTCACCTGTAGCAAACTTTTCTGCAACGAATACTGCAGGGTGTTCACCATTGATCGTTCAGTTTACAGATCAGTCCACAGGCTCTCCAACTTCATGGCATTGGGATCTGGGTAATGGTAGTACAGCTACGGTGCAAAATCCAACTACAACTTATACCACTCCCGGAACCTACACAATAACACTCATAGCTACCAATGCAAGCGGTTCTAATACCACCACAAAAACAAATTACATTACCGTATTTGATGCTCCTAATGCAAAGTTTACCTCAACAGATACTTCAGGTTGCACACCACATACTGTAACTTTTACCGATCAATCTACAGCACCAAGCGGTGCAATAACACAATGGGAATGGAATTTCGGAGATGGAGGAACAAGTATTCAGCAAAATCCAGCTCACACTTATTCTCTTTCAGGTACATTCAATGTGCTTTTGAAAGTAACCAGTAGTTCCGGATGTGTTCAAACGGTTTTCAAACAACAATATATCAGAGTTGGTGCTGGTGCAGATGCAGATTTCATTGCTAACGTACCTAATAACTGTCAGGTACCTGTAAATGTTACATTCACAAATACCAGTCAAACTAATGGGGCGATAACATACTTGTGGGAATTTGGTGATGGAACCACCTCAACAGCTGCAAATCCTTCACATAGCTATTCTGCCATAGGAACGTATACGGTGAAGCTTTCAGTTAAAAGTGCAGATGGATGTACAAGCAGCAAACAAAAAACATTCAACTTATCCTCTAAAGAAGTAACGTTCAACGGACCATCATCAGTATGTGTTGGCTCAGCTGCAACATTCACACAAACTTCTTCTCCTGCTCCATTATCGCAAACATGGAATATGGGAGATGGAACAACATATTCCACTCCAACAGTAACACACACCTTTGGTGGAATGGGAATATATACAGTTACCCTAACCAATGAATTTCCGGGAGGTTGTATCTCTACTAAATCCCAACAGGTAACTGTAGTTGGCGGACCTGCAATAGATTTTACTGCTGATACAACTAAGGCATGCAAACCACCTTTTGCTGTGAACTTCCAAGCTACAGGTGCTGCAAGTGGTTTTAATTGGGATTTTGGTGATGGAACAACTTCAACTCAACAAAATCCTGCCCATACCTATCAAACTGCAGGAATATTCAATGTAACTCTTTCTGCTACGAATTCTACAGGATGTGTTTCAAAGGTTACTAAAAGTGGGTTCATTACTATTCAACCACCTACTTTATCAATCACCAATCTTCCAATTAACAATGCTTGTACTCCATATTCGTTTTCACCTGATGCTAATATTAACGCTGCTGATGGAGTCGCCTCTTATTTATGGGATTTTGGGAATGGATCAACTTCAACCGATCCTGAAGCTGGATTTACTTACCGTGTTCCTGGAAATTACACCATCAAACTTAAGATAGTAACGAATGGTGGTTGTGTTGATTCAGTTACTTACATCGATGCGATAAAAGTTACTCAAGGAGACAGCATCAGCTTTACTGCAAATCCTGTTTCACCGTGTGTTGATCAAATAGTTCAGTTCACTCCATTTACCGTGAATACTCCGGTATCGTACACATGGTATTTTGGGGACAAGGATAGCTCTAGTGATATGAATGCAACACATGCTTATCATAGTTCCGGCAAATACAATGTTGCCCTGCTTGTAAAGTATGCCACTTGTATGTCTCGTTTAATGAAGGAAGATTATGTTGATGTACAACCACCTCAAGCAAAGTTTTCAGCTGTAAGGGACTGCAGCGATAAAAGATTGATCAAGTTCACAAACCAGTCATTAGGTACTGGAAACTTACTATGGAACTTTGGTGATGGATCAACCTCAACATCCAATAGTCCATCACATCCTTATGCATCTGATGGATTGTATACTGTTTCATTAACCGTTAACAACGGCATATGTAGTCACACTTTCACAGATACATTAGAGGTATCATCATCAGCGATAGATTTTACTATAAGTAAAAATTCAGTGTGTAAGAAAGAAGATTTTGTTTTTAAAGGCTTAGTGCCTAATACCGTAAATGCCACTCAATATCAATGGACGATACTAAATTATAATACCCTAACATCTTCTGTTGATTCATTAAAAACCTCAGTGCTCATTGCTGGAACTTATAATGTTTCCTTAACGGTTTTATCGAGTGAAGGGTGTTCAGAAACAGTATCAAAAAGTGCTTTTTTAACGGTTTATGGACCTACTGCAGAATTTGGTTCTGATAAGAAAGGAGGGTGCCTCAATACAAATATCAATTTCAGCGATAGTTCTTTAACCGATGGAACACATCCTATCACTCAATGGCTATGGAATTTCGGCGATACAACAACTGCCAATACAAAAAATGCCAGCCATGCTTATCCAAACTTTGGTAAATACGATGTTTCACTTACAGTCACTGATAGTTATGGTTGTACAGATACAAGGTCTAAAGCAAACTTCGTAAACATCACAAATGGAAAAGCGATGTTTACAGCTAACGATAGTCTTAGCTGTCGGGCAAGTAATGTAGTGTTCAGAGATACTTCAGCCGGAACTATTTCTTTTTGGGATTGGAGTTTTGGAGATGGACAATCATTGAGTGGAGTCCAAAGCCCTGCACACTTGTATGCAGATTCAGGAATCTATACAGTTAAATTAAGGATCATTGAAAACTCAGGCTGTGTAGATTCTATAACAAAAGTTAACTATGTAAGGATTGCAGATCCTAAAGCAAAGTTTGCAGTAAGTGATACTTTTAGTACTTGTCCACCCCTTACAGTAAATTTTTATGATCAGAGTTACTACGTAAAGAAATGGTCATGGGATTTTGATGATGGAGGAACATCACCAATTGCAAATCCGGTAAATCTTTATAACATCCCTAATACTTACAGGGTAAAGCTAACCGTTACCAGTCCTGGGGGTTGTACTGATTCTGCTTTCACTAACATTCGAATATTAGGACCTTACGGCACATTTAATTACTCACCATTAATAGGCTGTACACCATTCCCTGTAAATTATAGTGTTACATCAGCTACTGCAGTAAAATTCTTGTGGGATTATTCTGATGGAATTGTTGACAGTACAACATCTTCCACAGCATCTCATACTTATTTATCAGGTGGAAGATTTGTTCCAAAGGTGATATTGACAGATGCTGCAGGGTGCAGTGTTCCGGTAATTGGAAAGGATACGATCTACCTGGAAAAAACCACTATCGATTTTACAGCTTCTGCTGTATCATTCTGCGATAGTGGAACTGTAGTGTTCACCAATAATAGCATCATCGATGCTCCATCTTCAAAGTTCCAATGGAGTTTTGGTGATGGAAGTTCAGATTCGTCAAAATCTCCAACACATAAATACACCACTCCAGGTTGGTATGATGTAAAGGTTACCGCTACAACACCACTTGGCTGTGTTGATACATTAACTAAGTCAGCTTACATCAGGGTAAATAATTCTCCAGTAGCCTCTATCATTTCACAAGATTCTTTGTGTAAGCCGGCAACTTTCAATTTCTCAGCACAACTACAACCAGATACCTCAGGAATTAAAACATGGAGTTGGACCTTTGGCAACGGACAAACATCATCTGTTCAAAATCCTACACCACAATCTTTTCCAACAGAAGGTAGCTATATAAATACATTGTATGTTGAGGATAACCAAGGTTGTTCAACCTCTGTGAGCAAAACAGTTGTTGTTCATCCATTGCCTTCGGTTATAGCTAGTGGAGATGCAACAATATGTCGTGGAGATTCCACTGCAATTTCAGTTACAGGAGCAACTACATATACCTGGACAAATGCTAACAACGATCTTAGTTGTACTAATTGTCCAAATCCTACAGCATATCCAACTTTGGATAAATGGTTTCTTGTAGAAGGTAAATCGCAGTATGGTTGTGTGGCGTATGATTCTGTTTTTGTAAGAGTGATCCAGCCTTATAAGATTACAGTAACTCCTGTTAGTGATGCTCTCTGTAGAGGAAATGGAATAACACTTAAAGCTCTTGGTGCACCAATGTACACATGGTCACCTGCAGCCGGATTAAGTTCAACAATTATTGCGAATCCTTTCGCATCACCTGATTCAACTACAACATACACCGTCACCGGTTATGATAGTGTGGGATGTTTTAGAGATAGTGCTACAGTTACACTCAAGGTGTATGATATACCTACAGTAAACGCTGGTCCTGATATTATTTTAAGTGCAGGAAGTACAGCAACGATCCAGGCAGTTGCTTCTCCTGATGTTACAACATATACATGGTCACCTGCTACAGGTTTAAGTGACACAAGAGTTTTAAAGCCTACAGTGATTGGAGGAAACGATATCACTTACACCATCAGAGTAGCAAATGCAGCAGGCTGTACAGCACAAGACCAGGTGAAGGTTTTAGTTACATGTACTGAGGCAAACATTTTTGTACCGAATACATTCACTCCGAATGGAGATGGCATGAATGATGTATTCTACATACGTGGTAAGGGAATTTTCGCAATCAAGTCTCTGAAAATATTTAGCCGTTGGGGCGAACTCATCTTTGATAAAAAAGAAGTTACTCCGAACGATCCGAATCATGGATGGAACGGTATGTATAAAGGAGCATTCGCATCATCAGATACATACGTCTACCAATTGGAAGTGCTGTGTAATAACAGCCAGGTACTACGGTATAATGGAACAATAAGTTTAATTCGGTAGGTGATGAAAAATAGAAAGGAAAAAAGAAACGAAAGAAAAAATTCAACAGTAAGGAAAAAAGTAATAACAGGTTTAGTAAGTGTTCTTGCAACTATTTCAGTTTCTGCACAAGACATTCACTTCTCCCAGTTTTTCGAAGCTCCGTTACTGAGAAATCCTTCCCTGGCAGGCATCTTTACAGGTGATCTTCGTGTACAAGGTGTGTACAGAAGCCAATGGGGCAGTGTTACAGTTCCATACAGAACAGGTTCTTTCGATCTTGAATATAAGCAGCCTGTCGGCAAGGGTGATGACTTTCTAACCACAGGTTTCCAGTTATTGTATGATAAATCAGGAACAGCCAACTTCACTACAACAAATGTGCTTCCTGCATTGAATTATCATAAATCACTTAATGCTGATAAGAACCGATATCTCTCTTTAGGTTTCATGGCAGGACTGGTTCAAAAAAGAATAGACATCAGCAAGATCACAACCAACAATGAATACGACGGTAATGGCTACAATCCTTCATTAGGAACAGGAGAGACTTTTACGAACAGCAAGATGTCTTACTTCGATGCAAGTGTAGGTATGAGTTACAACTCAGCTATTAAGGATAAAGACAATGACAACTTCTTTGTTGGTTTGGCGTATCATCATTTCAATCGCCCAAAAAACTCCTTCTATAAAAACCCCGATATCGAACTCAATCCAAAATGGGTTGGTTCAGTTGGCGTAAAATTCAGCATCAACGATCTTACTTTCTTTACTGTTCAGGCAGATTATACCAAGCAAGGAAATTTTACTGAGAGTGTGATGGGAGCTTTGTACTCTTACAAGATCGGTCCTGATTATGATGATCCTGACTATATTTTTAACGTAGGAGGGTTCCTCAGGCTAAAAGATGCTTTCATTCCTGTGGTAAAACTGGATATGCGGTCTCTTTCTGTTGGATTGAGTTATGATGTAAACGTTTCTCAGCTTAGAACTGCCAGCCAGGGTCGTGGAGGTTTTGAATTATCAATCTCTACTAAAAGCTTTTTCGATCGGGATAATTCTACTAAGAATGCACTTCGTTGTCCTAAGTTCTAGAGTTAATCAATATCCATCCGAAGGAGTTTATACAGCACAGCAGCTATTGAAGCTCCTGCAACTGATCCAACGAGGTATATCCAGAGTGAGTTCCAGTCGAGGTTCTCAAAAACACTTAAACCTAAAGCTACAGCTGGGTTAAAAGCACCACCTGAAACCGAACCTACAGCATAAGCCATCCCAACTACCGTAAAACCAATAGCCAAACCGTAATATTGATTATTAGCCGTACTCGGTGCTGTAGCAACATTCAGTATTACAAAAGTCATTGCAAATGTGCCAAGTATCTCTGCTACCACAGCTGCAACACTATCAACCGGAGAAGCGAGAGCAGCTTCATAACCAAACACCTTGGAAGCCACCAAAGCAGCAATCACACCTGCCATTAACTGAACTACCCAGTAGCCGATCATTTCTACCAAACGCATTTTCCCTCTGATGAAAATTGCAAGCGAAACCGCTGGATTATAATGAGCTCCGGACAAATGCCGACCAGCATAGATCAATCCAACCAAAGCCAACCCAATAGCCAGTGGAGCGAAGTTGGCAAATCCATCCTGTGTTCTAACAGCCGAACAAACGGCCAATACCAAAAAGAAAGTACCTATAAACTCAACAACGTATTTCCTCATACAGCACAAGTGTTTGGGTAAGAGTGTTTAAAGATAATGGCGGTGCAAGATAGTTTTTGTAAACGCCACTAAAATTTCTCTCATAAGCCTTTATTTTGCAGATCTCAAAAAAAACTATGGCAATCAAATCAGGCGATAAAGCACCGGAATTCAATCTTTGCGATACCAATAGGCAGTTTGTAAATTCAGTAGAACTAAAAGGTAAAAACGTTGTGCTCTTGTTCTTCCCTCTGGCTTTTACAAGTGTTTGTACAGCAGAACTTTGCGGAATAAGAGATAATCTCAGCTTTTACAACGACAGCAATGCTGAAGTATTTGGGATCTCAGTTGATAGCAACGCCACACTTGCCAAGTTCAAAGAAGAGCAAAAGCTGAACTTCAGCCTACTTAGCGACTTCAACAAAGAGGCTTCAACTGCCTACGATGTGCTTTATGAAAACTTTGGGTGGATGAAAGGTGTGAGCAAGAGGTCGGCTTTCGTCATAGACAAAGAAGGAACTGTTCAGTATGCCGAAGTGCTTGAAAATGCAGGAGAAGTACCAGACTTCGAGGCAATTAATCAAACGCTTAAGAGTCTTGGTTAATTGAATTGATACCCTGATCAGACTTTTGGTATAAAATTTTGTACATTCAAACTGAAATTGTTAGTTTTATTGAGGATATGAAAAAAATCTACACATTGCTTTTACTGGTCAGCTTCGCTTTCTGTGCTTCTGCACAGCAGCGTACTGTTGCATCAGAGCAGGTAAAGATCAAGTTCTACCCCAATCCAGCTTCTACCGTTATCAATTTCGAATTCACCAAGTCAAACCCTGAAGCAACTTACACTTTACAGGTATTCAACTTTATTGGTAAAAAGGTTTCTGAGATCGTTGTAAGCAACAACAAAACCACCGTAAACCTCGATAACTACTTCAGAGGTGTTTACATTTTCCAGCTTCGTGATAAAACCGGAAGAATCATAGAATCCGGTAAATTTCAGGTGGTGAAGTAGTTTCTCTTTTATTTAGTCGGCTTTAGTACTTCGTAGCATTCCCGTATGTACGGGATTGTGTCACTCACTAGTACGTTCGGTACTTGAATCGACATCAGAGTTTCTGCTTAATTCCGTAAGTATATCTTTTTTGCTCTTATTTATTACCGATAAGGCAAAACTTTTGAGAATAGAAGCTGGTTGTTTGTTATACAATTTTGTAAGTAACAGGTTGCCTTCATTGTTTCGTCCAAGCATGATTAAGTTCAATCCTTTGTCTAAAAGAAGTAAATCATAATCTCTATTACTTTCCTGCATTGTATCTAAAGCCTGATTACATAGAGACAGAGATTTTTCAAAATATGGTCTTGCCCTAATTGAATCTCCTGATCTTTCAAGGAAAGAACCTCCAGTCATGTATAGATCATGAGCCATTGGACGGAGTCTAATTAACCCGTTAATAGTTGCAAGTGCTTCTTTTGTTCTGTTCAACTGGAATAAAAACATAAGTTTATTGTGGTAACATAAAAAGCAAGTGCTATCTGCATGAGTAGCACTATCTAACAAACTCAAAGCTTTCTTGCAGCTATCTGTATTCTCAATAAAAGGCACTAAAGTCATTGCCTTATCATTACACTCCTTTGCTAAGGTTCTCCAATGTTCTTTCTTATTGCAACAGAGGAGGAAAATAGTTATGAGGACAAGAGTCGGAAGCTTTAGCATATCTAAAAATAAACAGGACTTAATTAAATCACCTATCCGTCACCTCAACAATCAAGAACTTAAGATAGTTCGTATTTTCCATTCCCCACACAATCGGATGATCGCTACTCTGGGTTTGAAATACAACTTGCTTCAGTTTCTTCCTTGCATCTTTTGCAGCCATTTCTATGGTCTGTAAAAACAACTCCGGCTGAACAAGATTGGTGCAGCTTGAGGTAACCAAAAAACCACCATTCTTTAGCAATCGCATACCACGAAGATTGATCTCTTTATACCCAGTGATTGCTTTCTGAATATTTTCCCTGCTCTTGGTAAATGCAGGAGGGTCCAACATCACCACATCGTATTTTCTGGCTTCCTTCACCCAAACTTTTAAAACATCAAAAGCATTCATGGTTTCAAACTTCACGATGTTTTGCAAGCCATTTAACTCAGCATTTTTGTTAGCCTGGGATACTGCATTTTCAGAAATATCCAAACCAAGAACTGACTTCGCTCCGTAATGTGAAGCATGAATTTCGAACGTTCCGGTGTAGGTGAAAGCACCAAGTACATCAGCACCTTTTACAATATGCTGGATGGCTCTACGGTTATCCTGTTGATCTAAAAAGTAGCCAGTTTTTTGTCCGTTTTCAATGTCAACATAGAACTTCAGTCCGTTTTCATTGATAGTGATCTTCGTATCAAACGGTTCTGATAAAAAGCCTTTCTCTTGAGCCAATCCTTCCAGTTCTCTCACAGGCACATCGTTCCTTTCGTAAATACCTTTTGGAGCGAATATTTGTTGCAATGCTTTTACAATGGCTGGCTTCCAGACTTCAATTCCGTAAGCCAGGCTTTGCAAAACGAAGTAATCGTTGAATTTATCTATGATCAGGGCTGGCATTTGGTCAGCTTCGCCAAAAATTAGTCGGCAGTTCTCTGTGTAGCCCAGCTTCTGGCGATAATTCCATGCTTCCAATATTCGGTTATAGAAGAATTGCTCATTGATCTCTTCCTGCTTCCTCGTTAGCAGACGTACAAGAATCTGCGATTTTGGATTGATATACCCTCTGCCGCAATACTTTTCATCAGAGTAATAAACGTCAACTATATCTCCTGGATTCACAGATCCATTTACCGTATTAACCTCGTTAGCAAATATCCATGGATGTCCATTGGCTATTCTCGGAGCAATTTTCCGTTTAAGGATCACTTTAGTCATAAGCTGCAAATGTAGTTTTTAGCTGTTGATGGTTCAGAGAACTGCCACTTTTTCCCTTTTCTTTGCTTGGCAGTAATTTTGACCCCTTAACCGGCTAACTATAATGGTATGAACGAGAAAGATAAAAACCTTGATACTGAGAACAATTCGACAGAAACAGCTGAAATGAACGAGTCTGCTGGCATGAATACTGACGAAAATGCAGCCGGAACCAATCATTTGAATGAACCAGTAGCTGAAGAATCTGAAATCGAGCGGTTACAGTCTGATTTACAGGAGCAAAAAGACAAATACCTCCGTTTAATGGCTGAATTTGACAATTTTCGTCGTAGAACAGCTAAAGAAAGGCTTGAACTGATACAAACAGCTGGAAAAGACGTGATTGTTTCACTTTTGGATGTTTTGGACGATTGCGACAGGGCTGAAAAGCAGATCAATGCAACTGAAGATGTGAAACAGATCAAAGAAGGAGTTACGCTTGTTTTTGGTAAGATGAGATCAAGCATACAATCGAAAGGGGTAAAGGAAATGAAGAGTGTACATGAGGAGTTTGATGTAGAAAAGCATGAAGCCATTACAGAAATTCCTGCACCAACTGAAGACTTGAAAGGCAAAGTGATAGATGAAGTGCAAAAAGGATACTACCTGAATGATAAGTTGATCAGGTTTGCGAAAGTGGTGGTGGGGAAATAATCCGTTTCTGGTTTAGTGTTTCTGGTTGCTGTTGATTTTTGGAAAGTTTTACAAATTTTTAAAGCTCCAACGAGAAACGAAATAACGAGGAACAAGAAACCAGAAACGTTATAGCTGAATAAGGCTCAGAACGTACAAGTGAGTGACACAACAGACGGCGATTAGAGATATAAAGCCGATATAATAAATAAACAACAGCTGTAGTTAAG
>JANPIB010000039.1:0-4903 GCA_031424775.1 Chitinophagales bacterium
TATCATCACAGGTGAAACCGGTGCTGGAAAAAGTATCCTTATGGGTGCTTTAAACCTGATACTTGGAGAAAGGGCTGAAACGAATGTCCTGCTGAACAAAGACAAAAAATGTATCGTTGAAGGATTTTTCAGCATCGATTCTAAAGAGACAGTCAAGCAATTCTTACAAGATAACGACCTGGATAACGAAGCTGAACTGGTATTGAGAAGAGAGATCGCCACAAACGGCAAAACAAGAAGCTTTATTAACGACACTCCGGCAACACTGCAACAAGTAAAGCAACTGGCTTCTTTGTTGGTCGATCTGCATCAGCAATTCGATACATTAGAATTAGGGGATTCAGATTTTCAAAGAGAAGTGCTGGATGCATTAGCCGGAAACAAAGATGCTCTTGCAGAATACAGAACCGTATTCAACAACTGGAAAGTTGCAAAAAAAGAATTAGAAGAACAGCAAAAGCAAAAAGCCAGCTTCAACAAAGAACTGGACTATAACCAATTCTTGTTTGATGAATTAAATGAGCTGAGTCTTAAAGAAAATGAACTGGAAGAACTTGATCAGGAATTGAAACTTTTGAGCAATGCAGAAGAGATCAAAACAGCTCTTACCAGGGTTACTTTCGAACTGAAAGAAAGTGACCAACCTGTTGCTCAATTATTGAAGCAATTGGTAAATCAGCTGCAGGGCTATTCAGAACATCATCCAAATCTTCCATTGATCATTCAACGTTTGCAAAGTACTCAAATTGAGTTGCTGGATATTGCAAATGAAACAGAACAGATCAACGATGCTGTACAGTTTGACCAGCAAAGGATCAATTTGATCAACGATAAAATAGCTGCTGGCTACAAACTGCTGAAAAAGCATGGCGTAACAACAACGAATGAGTTGCTTACTATCCAATCCGAGTTGGAGCAAAAACTTCAGGCTGTATTAAACATTGATGAAGCAATATCAGCTAAAGAAAAACAAGTCGCAGACTTACTTAACCAAGCCGAATCCATTTCTGAGAAAATCTCCAAAGCAAGACAAAAGCAAATCAATCCGCTGGAAGCAAATGTGAACGCATTACTTCATCAGATCGGTATGCCCAATGCAAGATTAAAAGTGGAGACCAAAGCTGCTGATCTAAACGAATATGGTAAAGACCAGATAGAGTTTCTCTTTGATGCCAATAAGAGCAATCGTTTTGAGCCGATCAGGAAAGTTGCCAGTGGTGGAGAATTGAGCAGATTAATGCTTTGCATCAAATCTTTAGTAGCGAAGCATATTGATTTACCTACCATGATCTTTGATGAGATCGACACGGGTATCTCCGGTGAAGCGGCAAAGCAAGTAGGAAGTATCATGAAAGATCTAGCCAAGAAAAGACAGATCATCTGTATCACTCATCAGCCGCAAATTGCCGGTAAAGCAAATGCTCACTTCTTTGTGTACAAAGAGATCAAAGGAGAAACGATCAAGACCAATATTCGTCTGCTGGATGAAGACGAACGCATTACCGCAATTGCAAAAATGCTCAGTGGAGAAAAACCAACTGCTGCAGCTTTGGAAAATGCCCGCGAAATGATGAATTGAGTTTTGCCACGGATTACACAGATTCCACGGATTATTTAATTTAAGTAATACAAGAAAATGCACGGCGTACCCCATTGGCAGTTGTTCATGATCATTTACCTGCTGGCTGTTGGTATACCGGTAATGATTGTTCACTACAACATCAGGAAAAAGATTCAGGCAGAAAGAACCACTAAAAGCCTGCTAATGTATTTCGCTGCAGTTCTTGGAACAGCTTTAATAATGCATTTCATTATGATGATCATCTATTTCAAATTCCTATTTTAAAGATAGCCACGGATTACACGAATTAGCATAGAATAAAACCTAAAAACCGATACGTGAAATCTGTGTAATCCGTGGCAAACAAATCCTCATAAACGAAGTTTATCCCTAAGACTGCCAAAAAAGAAGTTGCTTAACAAGTAGCCACGGATTACACGAATTAGCACAGATTAAAACCATAAACCTATCCGTGAAATCTGTGTAATCCGTGGCAAACAAATCCTCATAAACGAAGTTTACCCCTGTAATCCGTGGCTATAAAACCTTTATTTTTACCTCCTCAATTCATTCTATGGCTCACAACTTATTAAAAGGAAAGAAGGGAATCATCTTCGGTGCTTTGAACGAACAGTCAATTGCATGGAAAATTGCTGAACATTGCCATGCTGAAGGTGCCCAGATCGTGTTAACCAATGCACCAATTGCTTTACGTATGGGTGAGATCAACAAACTGGCTGAGGCTACAGGTGCTCCGGTAATTCCTGCCGACGTTGTGAATATGGATGATCTTAAGAACCTGTTTGAAAAATCTATTGAGCATTTTGGTGGTAAGATCGATTTCATCTTACATTCAATCGGAATGAGCCTGAACGTAAGAAAGGGTAAACACTATACTGAAATTGATTACGGCTTCAACCAGAAGTCACTCGATATTTCTGCTATGAGTTTCCACCGTGTTCTCAGAACAGCCTGGGATATGGATGCTATGAACGAATGGGGAAGTGTGGTAGCCCTTACTTATATTGCTGCACAAAGAGTTTTTCCTGACTATAACGAAATGGCTGATGCAAAAGCCTTACTTGAAAGTGTAACAAGAAGTTTTGGTTACCATTGGGCTAAGAAGAAGAAAGTACGAATCAACACCGTATCCCAATCACCAACCAGGACAACTGCAGGAAGTGGTGTGAAAGGATTTGAGGGGTTTATGAATTATGCAGAGAAGATGAGTCCTTTGGGTAATGCCAGTGCTGATGATTGTGCCAACTATTGTGTAACACTGTTCAGCGATCTAACCAGAATGGTGACCATGCAGAACCTTTTCCATGATGGCGGTTTTAGCTTTACAGGTGTTACTCAGGATGTGATTGAACAGATGGAGAAATAAGTTTAATGTGCTGATTAGCTGATGTGATAATTTGATAATTTACCAGGAGCAAGTACAGCTATTTAGCTTTGAGGAGCCTGTCCTGAGCTTGTCGAAGGATCGCACTCTTGTACATTTGATCTTTACTCAACAAAGAGAAAATCATAATCATCATAAAAATCAGCGTTCCTACTTTTTAATTTTCCAATTATGAGTGATAATACCTCCAAACCATCCAACGTTACTAACGTGATTGGCTACTTAGGTTCGTTTCTTACCTGTGTAACCTTTGTACCACAGGTATTACAAAGCTGGAAAACAAAAAGTGTAGGTGATCTTAGCACCTTAATGATCTGCATTGTTATCACCAGTACCCTTGTTTGGCTTTGGTATGGTGTAAGAATCAAAAGCGGACCTGTAATGGTAGCCAATACTATCGTTTTTCTGCTTGGTTGTGTGCTGCTGTATTTTAAAATGACTTTTGTGAGTTAGTATGCTCTTTGCGATAATTCTACTAACGTAAACTTTTTTTTAGGACGAGACAGTTGGATAATTTCAAATATTATATAAGAACAATCAGATTAAGTGGAAGACCATGACAGCTCCAAAAATTTCCGAACGTACAAGTGAGTGACACAACAGTCGATGCCACGAAGTACACAGTTGGTCAATAAAAAAACCGCTCTTCTAAGAACGGCTTCCTTCATTATCATTTAGCTGGGCTAATTAATACTCATCTTCATTAAACATAAAATCTTCCTGGCTTGGATAATCCGGCCAAATGTCTTCAATGCTTTCATACACTTCACCTTCGTCGTCTAATTCCTGGAGGTTCTCTACCACTTCCAAAGGTGCACCACTACGAATAGAATAGTCTATCAACTCGTCTTTTGTTGCAGGCCAAGGTGCTTCTTCCAGGTAACTCGCTAATTCCAATGTCCAGAACATATGCTGCCTTTTTTTGTATTTGTTTTGTTCGGATACAGCAAAACAAATAACCTGCCGTACCCCTTAAATTTTCGCAAATGTAATTTTTACCACGACATAGCCAAATCCTTATTTCCCAGCCGCTGTGAATAATTGTGTAAAAAGTTTGTCCTCAGCAGTCAAAAGAATAGGTTTGTACGCCAGATTACCATTATCTCAAATTTGCTGCATGCTTAGAGCGGAAGATATTCACAAGCGATACGGACAACTTCACGTACTGAAAGGTGTTGATGTAGAGATAAACAAAGGCGAGATCGTGAGTATTGTTGGCTCTTCAGGAGCTGGCAAAAGCACTTTATTGCACATTTTAGGCACTTTGGATTGTCCGGATGGCGGTAAGATATTTCTGAACGATCAACCTTTGCATGATCTGAAAGGGAAAAAACTGGCTGCTTTCCGTAACAAGCATATCGGTTTTGTTTTCCAGTTTCACCATCTTTTACCTGAATTCACTGCTTTGGAAAATGTTTGCATTCCGGGTTGGATCTCCGGCAAAAAAAAGAAGGAAGTAGAAGCCGAAGCCACTGAATTGCTGAAACTGCTTGGATTGGGTCACCGATTAGAGAACAAACCCACAGCTTTGAGTGGTGGTGAGCAGCAAAGAGTGGCCGTTGCCAGGGCTTTGATCAATAAGCCGCAGATCGTGTTTGCTGATGAACCTACCGGCAACCTTGACAGCAAGAACGCTAAAGAACTGCATGAGTTGTTTGTACGACTTAGGGATGAGATGCAGCAAACCTTCCTGATCGTTACGCACAACGAAGAATTGGCTGCTATGAGTGACAGGGAACTGCATATGAAAGATGGGAAGATTGAGTTGATGCCAGCTTAGTAATACTGCTCATCTTCGTTGCGTCGCACTCTTGTGCTGAGGAATCACTTAGCAACTCTTGGCTTCCACGCTATTTCTTCGGCATTCAACAAATGACCTATATACCTTGCCAATACAAAAAGATAATCGCTTAATCGGTTGAGGTATTTCAACACAA
>JANPIB010000040.1:0-1826 GCA_031424775.1 Chitinophagales bacterium
TGATATCTTCTCTGGCTTGTTCTGGTGAATTGAAGCCGGCAATTATATTAATTATGCTGTTTTCAAACGGAAATCGAAAGGCATTCAGAATCGCTCCGAAAGCAAAAATCTCCACTTCATGCTTCGTTTCTGAGTTTCTGAACGTTATCACCTGATGATTTAAAGTATCATCAACCAGTACTTCGTAAGCCATATTCTTATTTACTAGATGAAGTTAAGTTAGATTGATTGGCTGTCTCTGCTTCATAAAAAACTACTGGAAATGTGAGTGCTCCTTCAACAAGTTCAGGACAGGCTACAGGAACGATACCCATAGATTTGCAGCTAAATCCCAAAGACATAAATTTTAATGCAATTTTTATACTGAAAATCAATGTGTTCAGAACGAAGGCTTGAAAATAGTTCGCTTAATTTTTGGTTTTTCCATTGCATCAGCCCACCTTCGCCACCCGTTTAAAAATAGCGGAACTTTTTCCTGGATAGGGGTAAAAGTATTTCTAACTCTCTCGTCGTAGGCGAGAAAAACATTTAAAATGAGCAAATTACATTTCACAACCAAACATGCGAACGAGGCTACCGTACAGCGTAACTGGTACGTTGTTGACGGTACTAATCAAACCGTTGGTCGTATGTCTGCAAGAATTGCTTCTGTTCTTCGTGGTAAGAACAAAGCTTATTACACCCCACACGTTGATTGTGGTGACTACGTTATTATTATTAATGCTGAGAAGATCCAGTTCAGCGGTAACAAGATGGATGAGAAAATCTATATCAACTTCTCTGGTTATCCAGGTGGTAAAAAAGAAGAAGTTGCTAAAGACCTCTTGAAGCGTCGTCCTGAAGTGATCCTCGAAAGAGCCATCAAAGGCATGCTTCCAAAGAACCGTCTTGGAAGAAAGATGTATAAGAAGTTGTTTGTTTATGCTGGTGTTCAACATCCACATTTTGCACAACAACCTAAAGAACTAAAGTTCTAATCAACAATCATTTAAATCATTCCAATAATAATATAAATGGAAAAGCAAAAAAATGCAGTTGGTCGTCGTAAAGAAGCTGTAACCCGTGTGTTCCTTAGCAAGGGTGAAGGTAAGATCACTGTGAACGATAAGGACTACAAACAATATTTCCCATTAGTTTACTTACAAAACCAAGTTGAGGCTTCTTTAAAAACTGCTGAAGTGGTTGGCAAGTTCGACATTGTGGTAAATGCACAAGGTGGTGGTTTAAAAGGCCAGGCTGAAGCTACCAAACTCGGTATCGCAAGAGCATTGCTTGAGGTGAACCCTGAATTCCGTCCGGCATTGAAGGCTGCGGGATTGCTGAAAAGAGACCCACGTGGTGTTGAAAGGAAGAAATTCGGTCATAAGAAAGCAAGAAGAAGCTTCCAGTTCAGCAAGAGATAATACGTTTCTCGTTTCTGGTTTCTCGTTGGCTGCCTGATTTCAGTCGCTGACCGAGGAACGAAACAACGAGCAACGAGAGACAAGAAACGCAATTTTTCAAAATCATATAATAAGATACAGATGGAAAATAACACTTCACTTCAACATCAACTCCTAGAAGCAGGTGTTCACTTCGGTCACCTGAAGAAGAAGTGGAATCCTAAGATGTTGCCTTACATTTTCGCCGAGAAGAAAGGTATTCACATCATTGACCTCAACAAAACTGTTGATGGTTTACAGGAAGCTGCAGCTGCAATGAAACAAATTGCAAAAGGCGGAAAGAAGATCATGTTCGTGGCTACTAAAAAGCAAGCGAAAGAGATCGTTAGCGAATGTGCTAAAAGAGTAAACATGCCTTTCGCCACTGAAAGATGGTTAGGTGGT
>JANPIB010000041.1:0-12162 GCA_031424775.1 Chitinophagales bacterium
ATGTTCTTACCATCAATAGGCAGGTTAGGTAACTGTCTAGCACGTCCACCAGTAGCAATGATGATGTACTTTGCTTCAACAGTTTGTTTTTTGCCATCAGTCGCAGTAACCTCCACTTTTCCTTTGCTGGCGATACGACCATAACCCATGATCACATCTATCTTATTCTTCTTCATCAGGAACTGCACCCCCTTACTCATTTTATCTGCAACACCACGGCTACGCTTGATCACAGCACCAAAATCGTGTTGAGCTCCGGTGATATTGATACCATAGTTGCTTGAGTGTTTAGCATATTCATACACCTGTGCACTTTTTAGCAATGCTTTGGTTGGAATACAACCCCAGTTAAGACAAATACCGCCCAAGGCTTCTTTTTCAATGATCGCTACCTTAAGTCCAAGTTGTGAAGCACGGATTGCAGCAGGATAACCCCCAGGACCGCTACCAATTACAATTACGTCGTAAGCCATTGTATGTTGATTGATTGATAAGTTAATTCGTTGATTTGTAAGGCTGCGAAAATACTGTCAAAAGCCCAAACAAAAAAAAGAGCGGTGAATCGTCAGTGTTGAGTCGTGAATGTGTGTTTTTAGCTGAATGTGGTGACTAAGCACAAGAGTGCGACGCAACGAAAGCTCAATAGTAGCACCACAGCTAAGCTCCACCTATTTTAAAACTTTATCTAGGTGTCAAACCTTAGTTTTGTAGGCTAATTTGCTGAATTGAAACGATTTTGGACTAAGCTTACGAACTGGGAATTGTGGCCTTTTTACCTAATCTACACACCGCTGGGTTTTGTTTGGATGTATTATGCAATTCGTGCAAGGCATTTCTGGTTTGTTTCTCCTGTTAATCCAACATTAGAATTTTCGGGCTTGGAAGGTGAGAGCAAACGGGAAATGTATGAGCAACTTCCTAAAAGATATTACCCCAGAACCATCTACGTTGATCCTTCACTAAAGTTTGAACACCTGAGATCAGAAGTTAAAGCTGCAGGTTTTGAATATCCTATCCTGGCAAAGCCTGATGTAGGAATGAAAGGTATGCTGATGCGAAAAATTGATAATGAAGATCAGCTGAAGTATTATCATTCGAAAGTTCAGGTGGATTATATTATCCAGGACATGATTCAACTGCCGATGGAGTTCAGCGTGTTTCACATTCGTTATCCGGGTGAGGAAAAAGGAATTGTAACAGGGTTTATTGCCAAGAATTATATGTCAGTTATTGGAGATGGAACTTCAACTTTAAAGCAGCTGATAGATGAACATCCCAAAGCACAGTTTAAGCAGGAAGAGATGACCATCAGGCATGGAGCAAACTTTGAGACTGTAATTCCAAACGGTGAGGTGTACTATTTAAGTATCGCCGGTAATCACAACAGGGGAGCAAACTTTGTGAACCTCCATGACCAGATTGATGAGCAGCTTTGTTCTGTGTTTGACAAGATAAGCTTAGAAACTGAGCATTTTTATTTTGGCAGATATGACCTTAAGTGCAGCTCTGTTGAAGATCTAAAAGCTGGTAAGAATATCGTTATTCTTGAATATAATGGAGTAGGAGCTGAGCCGAATCACATATACGATTGTGGTATGACTTACAGCCAGGCAATGAAAGAAATTGTAATGCATTGGGAACACATGTATCGTATTGGCAAAATCAATCACAAACAAACCGGCGTTCCTTACTGGAACTTCTTTGCCGGTTATAAATACCTCTCAAGAGCAAGAAAATTTTTCAAGATCATGCACCAGGCAGATCTCGACTGCAAACTTTAAACATCTTCTCTTATTTTGCAGCTTACTAATGAAGAAGACTTCTTTACAAAAGATATTCTGGACAGGAATGCTGGTGAGTTTCCTTGGAACCTTGCCACTAGGCACATTGAATATTGCTGCCATGCAGATATCAGCAACTGATGGTGTTGCTCCTGCCGTAAAATTTTCTCTTGGCTCACTCCTGGTTGAGGCAATTTATGTAAGGATATCGCTTGTCGCCATGGATTGGGTGAGAAAGCAAAAAGGCTTATTTAAAATTCTGGAATGGGTAACCCTCTTTATTGTAGTTGCGTTAGCAGTTTCTAGTTTTTATGCAGCGGCAACTCCCCATGTAGAACAGAATGTAATACTCAGCAGTACCATTCATCGTTTTTTTCTCGGCATGATGATGTGTGCTGTTTCACCTGCTCAAATTCCATTTTGGTTTGGCTGGAGTACCGTACTGTTTACGAAAGGTGTGTTACTGCCCAAAGCCAGCTTTTACAACATGTACATTTTTGGAATTGCTATAGGAACCTTAGCAGGAAATTGCATTTTTATTTTCGGTGGACGATTGATGGTGGATACACTCAATACCAAACAAAGCCTGTTGAACTGGATCATCGGCGGAATATTTGCCGTTACCGCACTTATTCAGATATATCGAATGATAAAGAACAAAGGAGCCGTTCACCAGATAGAACATCCAGAAGAAATGCAGGAGAAACTTGAGAAACAACATATGATAGATTAGGTGACCAGCTCAAATGCTTTCCTGAACTTCTGTTGTGTCACTCACTTGTACGTTCAGATCTTTAATCAACAATAAACAGCGTACAACCTTCAGCTGAGTAAGAACGGTGAGCATCAGAATCATCACCAACCGTGTATAGCATACCTTTCTTTAGCAGGAATTTTCTGCCATCTTCTAACTCAGTTTCCATTTCACCTTCTACGCAGAAGATAATATGACCTTTGTTGCACCAATGATCAGCAAGATAATTGGCCGAATATATTACAAGCCGAATTCGTACATCCTCTCTGTGAATGATTCGCCATTCAGCAGAACCAGTAACTCCCTTGTGAACTTCAGGTTCAACTGAATTGAAGTCTGTGATGGAGAATGGGAAAGGAGCGAGTTTCATTTTACGGTTTAAAATCAGAGGGTTTCACTATGAGAATTCCTTTGTAGCCATTTATAGCTGCTAAAGCTTTATCCCCCGTTATTATTACTGTAGCTTTTCCTATCTCAGCCAGGAATAAAATGTTGTTTCATCCTTGTCTAAAAGAACTTCTGGGATGTTGCCTAGTGGCTCAATCAAAGTGGTTACTTCATCAAGTTGACTCAACATTGAAGAGATTTCTTCGTCAGAAATATGAAACTTAGTTTTAAGTTTTCCTGATAGTTCAACTCTGATAAAAGGGGATAGTAATACAGTATGTTGCTCTAAAATTGATTCCAGTAATTCCTGGATATACTTGTTGAATACTAATGCTGAAATGTAGACATTGGTGTCTATAACGATTCTCATCAGGATTTGAGGTAACGATTCAAATCGTCTTCATTTAATATATTATTACTCTTGACAAAGTCAGAAATTTTCATTCGCATGGTATCAAGCGTAGCTGAAAAGGCTTTTACCTTGACAAGTTTCTCAATGTAAGTTGAAATAGAAAGCCCTTGAAGATTCGCCTGAATTTCAATCTTAGACTGTATTTCGTCTGGGATATTTATTAAGACTTCGCTCATAATTCTAAGTTAGGCAAAATCATTCAACAAAACTGTTAACTATTCATCTCAGCAGCCCACTTATCTCTTTCATCTGGTGAAAGTTTCCACGGAGCAAAATTGTTCTCTGTATTGCTAAACATTGCATTCCACTCAGCCGGTGCATTACTTTCTTCCATCACCATGTATCGGCGAAGCTGTTGAATAATATTAAGCGGACTAATTCCTACCGGACATTCTTCTACACAAGCATTGCAGGTAGTACAAGCTCTAAGTTCTTCTGGTAAGATGTAGTTGTGGAGTAAAGATTTACCATCATCAACAAATTGCTTGTTCTTATTGATGTTTGTTCCAACATGTTCAGCCCTGTCACGGGTATCCATCATGATCTTTCGTGGGCTAAGCAGTTTGCCTGTTTGATTAGCCGGACAAGCAGCAGTGCATCGTCCACACTCAGTACAACTGTAAGCATCAAGCAAATTCCGCCAGCTAAGATCAAATATGTCTTTCGCTCCAAACTTTTTCGGCTCAGTAGGAGAGGCATCTGTAGGAATTGTTTCAGGCTGCATGGCATACAACACTTCTTGCTGGATCTCCGGCATATTGTTCATCTTACCCTGAGAACCAATCCTCATATAATAGGCATTGGGAAATGCCAGCATAATATGTAGGTGTTTGGAATAAGGCAGATAGTTCAGGAAAGCAAATATTCCAATAATGTGCATCCACCAGGCTGTTCTTTCAATTCCTACTAAGGTTTCAGTTGACAAACCTGAAAATAATGGAGTGAGCATTCCTGAGAAGATAAAGCTACCCGTATTTGCTTCAGCATAATGTCCGTAGCCTCGTTGTTGCAGGATTCCATCTGTGGAGTTCATCGTTAAAAACAAACTCATCAGTATGATCTCAGTTATCAGGATATAATTGGCATCACTTCTTGGCCAGCCTTGCATTTCCCTTTTCCAGAAACGCTTTACTTTCATAACGTTCCTTCTTACCAGGAAAATCACACAAACAGCGATCACCAGTACTGCAAGTATTTCAAAAGAGTTGATGAGCCAGCTATAGGTTCTTCCAAGTGGTGCTGCGAATAATCTGTGCTTTCCTAGTAAACCATCCAAAGCAATTTCCAGTACTTCTATATTAATAATAATGAACCCGGCATAGATCACAAAGTGCATTACAGCAACAAGAGGATACTTGAACATCTTCTTTTGACCTAAAGCAAGGAGGATAACGTTCTTCCATCGTACCGAAGGGTTATCGCTGAAGTCTTCATCTCTGCCCAGCAGAATATTTCGCTTGATCTCAGAAGCTTTTTTAATGAATAGGTAAACAGCGATTCCGGTGAGAATAATAAACGCCAGCTGTGGAAAGTATTGCATGTGCAAAAGTTAGAAATGCTAAGATAAGTTGAGATGTTTAAGCAGCAGAAAAAAACAAAAATATGTTTCAAGCCTAAATAGCTATATGTCAACTGTTCTGTACAGCTGCTTGACCGGATTTTTTTATTCTTTTAACTCTCTTGGCATGCTTATGGTTTTATTGATTGTACAAACAGATTGTATAACCTAAAACAAAAGAGTTATGTTACGTTGGACAGTTATATTCCTAGTGATAGCCATTATTGCAGCTATCTTCGGATTTGGTGGTATCGCAGCAGGTGCCGCCGGAATTGCCAAGTTCTTATTCTGGGCATTCATTATCTTATTCGTTCTCTCATTGATTTTCGGACGTAAAACAAATGTTCCTTAGTAGAAAAGAGAGAATAGGTGAAAAAATGCAATTCGAAGTACGGATTGCATTTTTTTGTTTTTATACATTTGGGGCATGGCCGACAAAAAATACATACTCGACAAAGCCACAGCTCATCAAAAATTACAAAGACTTGCTCTTGAAGTAGCCGAACAACTGGTTAGAAGCGAAGAGTTGGTGATAATTGGAATAAAGAGTAGCGGATTGGTGATAGGAGAGCAGATCGCTGCCTTTCTTTCACCGTACATACCAAATGTAAAAGTGATCTCTGCTACGCTGGATAAGAGAAATCCCCAGGAAATCACCTTGAGTGAGGATATAGATTTTAATGGCAAGAGTGTTTTAATAACCGATGATGTTTCCAACTCTGGTAAAACGCTTCTATATGTGCTCAAACCGTTATTGAACTTTTCTCCAAGGAGAATTCAAACATTGGTTCTTGTAGAAAGAATGCACAAACTTTTCCCGGCAAAGCCTGATTTTGTAGGAGCTTCTATTGCGACAACTTTACAGGATCATATTTACGTTGAGGTAGAAAACGGAGAAGTAACTGGAGCTTATGTGGAGTAGTTAATCCTGGGTTATCTCTTTTCTCAACTCCTTTGTAGTTTTTGAAGAACCATCATGACTCCAACCTGGTGGTTTGATGAAATATTTTACTCCTGTCAATACCGAATCACTCTTTTTCAGATCTCTTGCAAGGTTCATCCACTCAAAAAAGGCAATTTTTACAGGATTAAAGGTGTTCACGTTTCTTGTCAAACCATATTTAGGTTTCCTGATCTCTGGTTGAAAACTGCCGAATATCCTATCCCAGATTATCAGTATTCCAGCATGGTTCTTATCCAGGTATTCAATGTCTGAACCATGATGTACCCTGTGATGAGAAGGTGTGTTGAAAATAAACTCGAACCATCTTGGTAGCTTATAAACTGCTTCAGTATGTATCCAAAACTGGTAAAGCAAGCTTACAGACTGCATGAGCATGATCATTCCGGGATGAAATCCAACTAGCGGCATCCAGCTCCAAAACATAAAAGAACCTGTAAGGTTGCCAGTCCACGTTTGTCGAAGTGCAGCAGCAAGGTTATACTTCTCAGATGAATGATGCACTACATGAGAAGCCCAGAACCATCTAACATTATGGCTAACCCGATGAAACCAATAATAGCTGAAGTCATCAGCGAAAAAGATCAATATCCAAGCCCACCAGGCTAACCAGGGAATGGTAAATAGTTTATGCTCATAAATCCAGCTGAAGAAAACAAGAATAAAGGTTTTTGTGGCAATGCCAATGAATAGGTTTCCAAGTCCTAGTGAAATGCTTGTAGCAGCATCTTTTACTTCGTAGAGTTCACGCTGGGCTTTTATTGCATAGATCACCTCAACAATTATAAGGATGATAAAACCAGGAATGGCAGTAACCAGTATATCAGGAAATTGAGGCATCGTTGCATGAAATTAGTAAATCCTGCAAATGGCAGCAAATGCTTAACTTTCACAGTCTCTGACACATGAAAAAACTGATATTTATCCTGCTTTGTATTTTGCCTGTTTTTGCTTTTGCAGGACAGTTTTATGGGGGTGAATTAAGTTACCGGATCGTTTATTCTGATCCTGCATCAACCAGATATTCGGTTACATTTAAAATGTATCGAAAATGTTCCAGCCTTGCCGATCTGCCTAATCCAATAATTAGATTTCTCAATACATTAGATATCACGAAGAATACTCATCCCTTAAAATACTTTGAAGAAACATTTACCGGAAGAACGACCACATATCTTCCAAAAGCAGAAATTAATCCTTGTGTAGTCAATAGTCCCCCAGATTGTTTCGAATTGATTACATGGACTAAAGAAGTTGATCTGCCCTACAGTGCTGAAGGCTACACAATATATTATGCTTTCTGCTGTAGAGAGGAAGGCTCAACAAACATTCGAAAAGAGACGTGGAATTCAGGATCAGAAACTGAGAATGGTGTAATTGTTCCAGGCCAAGGACTTACATATGTTGCAAGAATTCCCAGGCAGGATAGTGTATTGCAAAATAATAGTCCCATAATTTTTGCAGATTCAATTGTATCGAGCTGTTTGCAAAGGGAGATCAATTATCGCTTTCAATTCAATGACCCTGATGGAGATTCATTGGTGTATACAATAGCAAGGCCTTACGCTATCACTAGTGTAGCACATACAAGTTTCCAGGAATTATTCTACAACACTGGCTTCACCTCTTCTGAACCTATGTCGGGTGTTCCTAAAATCAAACTTGATCCGGTTACAGGAGTATTGAATGGTATTCCCAACAAAACAGGTTTTTTTGTACTACCATTAGAAATTCAGGAATATCGGAATAAAAAATTGATCAATGTTCATCGAAAAGAAGTACAGATTAACGTTTACGATTGTAACATTCTCAAGCCTGCCGATGTGATGAACTGCAATAGCCGAACCGTTACCATCTTTCATAACAATAGTGAATACAATAAGTACTTCTGGGATATGGGAGTGGATACATCTACACGTGATACTTCCTCTGCTTTGCTGCCTGTATATGTGTATCCCGGTTCGGGTGAATATAAAGTGAAGGTTACTGTTTCAAATCATGTTAACGGATGTTCAGACACTACTGGCTTGATTGTAAAAGTTTATCCCAAGATTGATATTGATTTCACGGCAAACACCCCAATCTGTAACGGAGACCCACTAATTCTTAAAGATGTTAGTGCAACCACAATGGCAACTATCGTTAAGTGGACATGGAAAAATGCTACCCGATCTGCCATAATTGGAAGAGACAAAACACTTAACTATAATTACAATGTTCCAAATAATCAAATTTATCCTGTATCGGCATGGTTAATAGTTGAGGCTTCGAACGGTTGTAAAGATTCTACTCTCAAAGCTTTCAATATTTACCCTCGAGCAAAAGCTTATGCAGGACCTGATACAACAATAGCATTTGATAAACCGTACAGAATGCATGGTAGTGGAGGTAACAAGTATAAGTGGGATCCGCCAACTGGTTTGAGCAATCCCAATATTGCAAACCCCAATTTGAGCATCAACCATGATCAACGTTACATAATTGAAGTAAGTAACGATGGATTCTGTTCTGGCAAGGACACCGTTTTTATACGCTATATGAAAGGTCCAGACATATATGTGCCGGATGCTTTTACACCTAACAATGATGGATTAAATGATGTGTTCAGAGTGTATGGTGTAAGTATACAGATAAAATCTTTTGAGATATTCAACCGCTTTGGTTATAAGGTTTTTAGTACAATTAACCTTGAAAAAGGGTGGGACGGAACCATCAACAGATTACCACAACAACCCGGTACTTATGTATGGTGTATTACCGGTGAAGATGAGAATGGTAAGCCTGTAGTTAAGAAAGGGACCGTTCTTTTGATACGGTAGATTGGCACGCCATTGGACTTTATGTCAGTACATAAAACGAAACTGATGGCAAACTTTATACGCAGAGGAAACACAGAGAAAGATCCACAAAGGAATTTCAGCATTTCAAAAGAAGTGACTTACTGGATCAATAAGTACAACATCTGCCCAATAGAGTTCAAGAAAACTTTTGAGTCGTGTGGTTCAGTAGCTCAGGCTATTCAACTTTGCATGGCAAACGTAAATGGAAAACAGGCAATGTCTTAATCTACATAAAGAACGGTTTTGATTTTTGATGGCAAACTGTTCAACCAACAGAAAAGTCCTGCTAATGGCAGGATTTTTCTTTTTTTAGTAGTATAGGATGATGTAGTTTACAACTGCTATGAAATACGCTTTCATTCTTATCATCTGTTTATATTTTGCATCCTGCGAAGATTGTTCTGATAAACCAGTAACCTGTGCAGCATACGAAGAAAAAGGATTTAGTACATGGTTTCCATATTCAGTAAATACTAAAATCATTTTTTCTTCCGGCTTGGGGAATGACACCTTCACTATCAAATCAGTATATACCAGCAATTCGTATAAGGATAGAGTATCAGCTCGTAATTCATATTGCGAAGCTGAAAAGTCAATTAACTCAGTTGAAACACTCAACTTTGGTTCAGCTAAGCTAAATATTGCCAATTTCCAACATAATGATGCATATGCTGCCCAGGCTTCAAGCGAGAATTTACAAATTCTGATAAAGAGTTCAACATTCCTTGGAATTGGGATTTCAGATACCGGGCTTATCAGATACAACTCTACACAAACAAGTCAATTCTATTCTTCACTGGTTATTGGTGGAAACAGTTATGCAAATATTCAAATGCTTGTTACAGATACTGTTGGGCTTAGATCAACCAGACCATACAAAATATGGATATCCAAAAACATTGGAATTGTAGCGACGAAGAATACCCAACTAAAACACTTTGGATTAAACAATGATTCATTTTCCTGTAGCATTTGATATTGGTTCGATGCATATTCTCTTGCACTCCGTTTGTGAAATGCTTGCTTTTTTTGTTGCTTTCAGATATTACCTCTTTCTGCGAAAAAGATCAACTGATGTTATCAGTACGCCAAACCGAATTTGGATAATCCTGGGAGCTATTATCGGATCATTGATCGGAAGTAGATTGATTGGTGGTTTAGAAGATCCTCAGGCTCTTGCAAATTCTCAAAATTGGCTGCTCCATTTTTACAGTAATAAAACAGTAGTTGGCGGTTTTCTCGGTGGACTTGCAGGTGTTGAGCTAATAAAAAAGTTCGTTGGTGAACACCATTCATCCGGTGACTTATTTACTTATCCTATGATCTTGGGATTGATCATCGGTAGAATTGGTTGCTTTAGCACAGGAATCTATGAAGAAACTTATGGAGTTCATACTACATTCTTCACTGGAATGGATCTGGGAGATGGTATTCTACGTCACCCAGTTTGTTTATATGAAATTTTCTATCTGATTTGTCTATGGATCGCCATTCACTTTATCAACAAAAAAGTTCAGTTAGAAAATGGCAGTATGTTTAAAATATTTATGATCGCTTATTTGTTTTTTCGCTTTCTGCTTGACTTCATCAAACCACATCAGCCTGTTTTTCTCTGTTTTTCTACCATACAATTAGCTTGTTTGGGTGGCTTGATATATTATTACAGATATATACTAAACCCAAAACTACTGATGCACAAACATCAACCTAAACTCATATAATATGCCCATACGTCCATATACATATTACGATTTCACGGTTAGCCTTTGTCCTGTATGTTTGAAACGTGTAGATGCAAAGATTGTATTTGAAGATGATAACGTTTTCATGCTGAAGAAATGTAACGATCACGGATCGTTCAAAGTACTTATTGCTAATGATGTTGAGTATTACAAGAACCTCCGTAACTATAACAAGGCATCTGAAATGCCTTACAAGTTCAATACTAAAGTTCATTATGGATGCCCGTATGATTGTGGTTTATGTACAGATCATGAACAACACAGCTGTTTAACGGTATTGGAGATAACGGATCGTTGCAATCTTACTTGTCCAACTTGTTATGCGATGAGTTCACCACACTATGGCAGACATAGAACGGTAGCAGAAGTTGAGCAGATGCTCGATATTATTGTTCGTAATGAAAAGGAACCAGATGTTGTTCAAATAAGTGGAGGAGAACCTACAATTCATCCGGATTTTTTCGAGATACTTGATATTGCTAAAAAGAAGCCCATCCGTCATTTGATGTTGAATACAAACGGCATCAGAATAGCGAAGGATAAAGAGTTTGTAAAGCGTCTTGCTACTTATATGCCTGATTTCGAAGTTTATCTACAGTTCGATTCGTTTAAACCCAGCGTATTAGAAATGTTGAGGGGAACTGATCTTACAGAAACCAGGAAAATGGCATTAGAGCATTTGAATGAGTTTAATCTTTCCACAACACTTGTCGTGACACTTCAGCAAGGTCGAAATGATGATGAAATAGGAGAAATAATAGACTTTGCATTGAAGCAACCTTGTGTACGTGGTGTAACGTTTCAACCGGTACAGGTGGCTGGTAGAGTCCAACATTTTGATCCTGCAAAAGACAGGATAACACTAACTGATGTAAGAAAGAAAATCTTTCAGCAAACAAACATTTTTAATGAAAATGATATAATACCTGTTCCTTGCAATCCTGATGCTTTGGCAATGGGTTATGCACTAAAAGTAAATGGGAAAGTATTTCCAATGACGAGATATATTGACCCTGCACACCTTCTAAACAACAGCAGAAATACCATTGTTTATGAACAGGATACTGCTTTGCATGAACAGATGTTGAAGATATTCAGCACAGGCATTTCTGTTGACAGGGTAGAAGAGAACTTCAAGCAATTGCTTTGTTGTTTGCCGGAGATTTATGCACCAGGTTTATCTTATAATAATCTATTTAGGATCATCATCATGCGTTTTATTGATGCCTGGGATTTTGATGTAAGAGCCATCAAGAAAAGTTGCGTTCATATTGTTCATAAAGATGGAAGGATCATTCCGTTTGAAACAATGAATATGTTTTACAGGGATGAAAAAGAGGCTTACATGAAGGACAAGCTTATTGCTAAACCTTCTCTTTAAACTTTAAAGAAATGACCCCATTTAAAAAATCATTGCTAATCGCAGGTGTAATAAATGTTCTACTACTATTATTCAGCTTCGCCTTACCCTGGACTTTTCTGCTTTTCGCCGGAGCATGCCTTTCGGAGTGTTTTGCTGGATTGATAATGTTATGCGGAAATGAAACTCGTTCTTCCGGACAAGGAATATTGCTTGCGGGAGCAACTGGATTATTAGTTGGTGCTTCTGTTTGCACTGCAATTTGGTCTTATAATTAAAAAAACCCGTGTTTCCACAGGTTTTTTTTAATTTATTAGAAGCTATTATTTCCTAATCGTACTCACCACTTCAATCTTCTTACCCATAT